>JBAUGC010000737.1:0-3349 GCA_049679485.1 Xanthobacteraceae bacterium | reverse complement strand
CGGATCGTAGTGGATGAGCTTGTCGAGCAGCGCGTGGCTCACCCCGTGCATTGATCCGAAGAAGCGCAGCCGCAAGTCTTCCGCGGTCACGTCGCTCAGAAAATCGGAATAGAGGGCGGTATCTTCGGGCACAAGCCTGCGGATCAGAACCGGCGTTCCATCGCGCAGGGTTAAGCGCGACTCGTTCAATGTGCCGTTGGCGCCGAAACCATCGTCGCGGCATGGTTGCATGAGTAACGCCTCCACTCAGCGGAACAACGATTTCAGAAAATTACGCGCGACCACTGGCAGCCGCTTGACCACATACTCCAAGTTGGCGAGGCCGCCGGAAAATTTGGAATACTATGCACAACAGTGGTGCATCCTTGTGAGCAATATTGCTCAGAAATGTTTGAGCCAAGGATCAAGACTGTAGGTCTGAAGGCCGTCCCGATCGATTAGAGAGCCAGATCGGAATGCGTGAACGAGAGCCGAATAATCCTGCGGCGCAGGATCCGCTGGCGTGGACCCCCATGCTCGCCTGCTACCGCGAGCCGAGCTGCGCCCGCAGCTCTGTCGAGCTCGTGATCACGGCCGTACCTCTCGTGATCATTTGGATCCTGATGTGGGCCGCTCTCGGCACCGGTTACTGGATTTGCCTGTTGCTCGCCGTGCCGGCTGCCGGCTTCCTCGTGCGCCTCTTTATGATCCAACACGATTGCGGCCACGGGTCATTCTTCCGCCGCCGTTTCGTGAATGACTGGGTCGGACGTGTCATTGGCGTGTTGACACTGACGCCCTACGATTTTTGGCGACACAGTCACGCCGTCCACCATGCTAACTCGGGCAATCTAGATCACCGCGGATTCGGCGACGTCGACACGCTGACCGTGCGCGAGTTCTTGGCGTTACCCCGGTGGCGTCAGCTGCTGTACCGACTATACAGGCATCCGATCGTGATGTTTGGCGTTGGTCCGGCGTATTTGTTCATCCTACGGCACCGATTGCCGGTGGGACTGATGCGCAGCACTTGGCCCTTTTGGCTAAGCACGATGACGACGAACCTCGCAATCGCGATTCTGGCGGCGACGACGATCTGGCTGGTCGGCCTGGGACCATTCCTACTTGTGCAACTGCCGATCACGATTCTCGCAGGGTCGATTGGTGTCTGGCTGTTCTACGTCCAGCACCAGTTTGAGGACACCTTCTGGGCCCATGACGGAAGTTGGAATTTCCATGAGGCGGCGCTGCACGGCAGCTCGCATTATGACTTGCCGGGCGTCTTACGTTGGTTCACCGCCAATATCGGGGTGCACCATGTCCACCATCTCTGCAGCCGCATCCCGTATTACCGCCTCCCGCGCGTGTTGCAGGATCACCCGGAGCTCGCCACCTTCGGGAGGCTTACGCTCCTCCGGAGTCTCCACTGCGTGCACAGGGTTCTTTGGGACGAAGGAGGGCAGCGGCTCATCTCCTTTCGCGAGATGCGCATCCTCACACTCGACGATGATGAGAAAGACTGCGCCGCACCAAATCAGTCGTAGGCATCTACCCACAAAAGCTATTTTTTGGGGTGCTGTTTGCCGAAGGCGGTGGCCACTTCTTTGCTTTTTATGCGCGCCGTGGGGTTACCCCGCTCACCAAGATTCTGCTCTTCGGTGCCATCGCCCATCATGCCGGGATGCATAACCTTTGCTTGCTTCTTGGTGTCGAGAGGGGCCGTGGGTTTATTCGTCATGCCTAATACTCCGGGCGCTTCTTTTCAGGTTGGGAAGGAGAACGCGTTTCGAGTGTCAGGAAAGCTAGACGCGTCCGAAGATGACGACTGTGCAGAATTGCTCATTCGTGAGATTTCCGGCTATCTGCATACGATCCTTGCTACGGTTTCGCTGGCATATTTGCCAACGTGTCCGAAATTTATCCGTTTCAGACGGCCAGCGACCTTCGTCGGCGGTCCTTAATCTTCAGCTTAGAATTAGCCCGCGCGATCCTGGTTGAAACCACATGCGGCGAGGGCTCGTTCACGCAATCGATCAGGGTCGCGCTCGCCGCCCTTCGTAAGTGATATAATCCGCCCGGTAATGATCTCTCCAACGATCTTGTTGGGATGCCCGAAGCCGTAGACGTCTTCGATTGCCTTATCGTAGGCATCGGACATCGTTTTGATGTCCGCCGGTTCAAACACCGCATTGCTGATGAATGGTACTATCGAGGTCATAGCTTCCCCCATTGACCGGCATTACCATGAATTCTTCCACCTCAGCCGAGACGAATCTGTTCAAAATTGACCACATTCAACCGGAACGGGGCGGGATCGATGAGAGGATAGCCGCTCTTGCATGCCGCTTGCGTCCAGGTCCGCCCAAGCTCAAGCAGACCCTGCTTGTTATGGTCGGTTTTGGCCTAGCTGGCCGAAAGCAGCGGCGCTTTGGCGTATTGCCAGAACTGATCTGTTTCGGGCATGGGCGCCCTCCGCGTGTCCCGACAACCCGATATCCGCATGCGCACCTTGGCAGCGGCTGGCTGTTCAAAATTGCTCACTTTGCTCCCTTGCAAAGTAGCCCCCTAATCCGCCCGCTATTCTCGGGCGTCTCGATCTTTTAGTGCCGCTATCGCACGCCGTACCCAACAGAAAAACCCGGTGCATGACGCCGGTCGGGTATGAGCTATTTTGCTCAGACTCCGGACGGACATAGACGTAGGCCGCTTAAACGATACGCTAACACGAACCGAGCGCGATCGAATGGCGGCGAACGCTTCATCGAATTGGCCCCGCAACCGGCTTTTGCTGGCGCTGCCTCCCCGCAATCTCAAGCGGCTTATGGCGGACCTTGAACAAATTAGTTGCCAACGCGCGCAAGTCCTGATGGACGCCGATAGTGCACTCGACCATGTCTTCTTCCCCGATAGCGGAGTCGTCTCAGTGGTGGCCGTTTATGCGGACGGCGCTATCATCGAGATGGCAACGGTCGGAAGGGAGGGCTTCACCGATGTGCAAGCTATCTTCGGTGCTAAGCGCTCCTCAGTCCAGCTTCTCGTCCAAATCCCGGGGAGCGCCGCAAAGATGCCGCGCGCGGCGTTTACGCGGGCCATGGACTCGATGCCATCCTTCCGAACCGTCATGGACGCTTATGTCCAGGCCTTTCTCGAACAAGTCATGGTGTCGGTCGCGTGCAACGGCGCGCACAGTCTCAAGCAGCGGTTAGCGCGTTGGCTTCTCATGATGCGCGACCGCAGTGACGCTGACACGCTCCTCATTACTCAGAGCCTGCTCGCCGAAATGCTGGGGGTCCAAAGGCCAACCATCACGAACGCCTTCCGGGAGTTTGAACGTGCCGGTTTGATCGAACACGGCCGACGGCAAGTCACG
>JBAUGC010000736.1:0-5177 GCA_049679485.1 Xanthobacteraceae bacterium | reverse complement strand
ATCCAAGCACGGGTTATCAGAACGGCATCGACTGGCATCTCGATTGGGGTGCTTCGCAATTTCTCACCAAACAGCTGTTGGTCGGCGCGGTCGGCTACGTCTACCAGCAGATCACTGCCGACAACGGATGCAACCCAATGCTGTGCCCGTTTGAATCGCGGGTCATCGGTATTGGCCCGCAAGTCGGCTACATTTTCCCAGTCGGAAACCTGCAAGGCTATGCGAGCCTCAAAGCTTATTGGGAATTCGACGCGCAAGATCGGCCGTCGGGATGGAACGCGTGGGTGACCCTCTCATTCTCCCCGAGCGCGGCCGCGAGCGCACCACCGGTGGTCACGAAGTAAAAATTGGCTCGGGTATTGGAAGGCCCGCCAAGGGGTCATTCGCCACAGATCGTTGGGCGCCGAGAAACACTCCATGTCCGCAATGTTCCGAAAGCGGAAGTAAAATTATGATATCAGCATCCGCCGCGATGGACCTTTGCCGGTCCGGCGTCGGCGAAGATCGGGCCGGGATATGAATAAACGCATTCAGAGTTTGCGGGAGCGGTGGCGCGATCCGCTTCTGACCATTCTTACCGTTCTGCTTATATTTTTGATGTTCGTCATCGCCCCGCTTCAAGCCATGGGCGCATTCGTCTTCACAGAGTTCGGATTCGTTTTTGCATTTGTGCTAGTGGCCGGCGTTTTTGTCATGTCGGGGAGCTTGACGGCGGTCGTCCTGATGCTGGTCGCCGTCGGCATGGCGGGGACGGGGGCGGTGTTTCGTCTGAGGGCGCCATCGATTCACGACATCTATCTGTTTTCCGGTGCGTGGCTGATACTGGGAATTACATTGGGCTGGGTGGTTGCCCGTGCTGTTTTTGCGCGCGGGCGCGTCACCTATCACCGGGTCGTCGGCGCAATTTTGCTTTATCTGTCCATCGCCATCACGTTTGTCGCTATATTTGCGCTGGTCAGCTTGCTCGTTCCCAATGGATTTTCCGGCTTGTCGTTTGAAGACAGTCCAGCGCTCGCCAGCAAGTTGATCTATTTTAGTTTCGTGACGCTGACATCGACCGGCTATGGCGACATCGTGCCGGTGCATCCGCTGGCGCGCAGTCTTTGCAATATTGAGATGATCATCGGCCAGCTTTATCCGGCGACCCTACTCGCGAGGCTGGTGACGCTCGAACTTGCGGGCCGGGCCTGATACCCGCGCCTACTGGGAGACCGCCAGCAAGTTCGCCACCGTGACTTCGCCGTCCGTCATGTAGTGGTTGACGCGTTCGATGGGCAGATGTTGGCCGGATCGAACTGAACTCACGGTCCCGATGACTCGATGGTTCTGCAACTCGGCGATGATGTAGTCCCGTTCGGCGTTGGTGTCGGAATCGGTGGCGTGGGTGATCTGAAATGTGAGCCGGGTCAGGGAGAAACCGGTATCTTTGGTGCCGGCGCCGACCCAAAGAACATGCTCGCTGTCCGGCGGTCGGTCGGTGTTCAGCCAGAAGTCGGCGCCACCCAGGGCGTCTTCGGCGCGCGCCAGACTCAAAGCCCAAAACCGAACGTGGTGGCGCTTTCGCGGGCTGTTATCGATTGCCTTCTGGAAACCGATGTCCTGGCCGCGGCCGTAAAGATAGAGGGTACTGAACGGGGCGGTGGGATAGGGCGAATTCAACAAGAACGCCCGGACCATGCGCCACGAGCTGGACACGTTCAGCCGGTCGGCGCCCGACCAGCCGGCAGTCGCAAAGGCGGCCTGCAACTGTTGCATCGTTCCGATCAGCACGACGTTGATGGGGTCGCCTGGCAGCCCGTCGCCGGTAATGGTGAACCGCGGCACCCGTTTGCGCTGGAGGACCTTAAGGCCCATCCGGACCGAGCGCGGCAGGATGAGATACGCCGCGATTCCATAAGTGAGGGCCAAAGCCAGAACTGTCGGCAGCCTGCTGTCGGTCAATCTGAAGACGAAGACGATCAACCATATGCAAAGGATGCCCAGCGCCACGATGAGCAAACGCCGCAGCAAGCGCATCAGCATTCTCACGATCGAGTCACCATGCCGCGAGCCATCTGCATTGCTTTTATTCCACGCCGGCCCACGCCGCCAGCGTGGATGACCGGCTTCACGGTGGTCCGGCGCGTCACTCTGTTCCGGGTCCCGGACGGTCGCGTCGGGATGTGATATCGTTAAGCTCAGAGTGGCGTGCCCAACAGGAGGCATCGATGAAACGGCGTGAGTTCATCGTCTTTCTCGGCGGCGTGGCAATCGCCGTGCCGTGTGCGGCTATCGCCGAAACCTCCAAGATTTATCGCCTCGGTATGCTCACCGTCGGCCCGCCAATCCCGGCCACGGCCGGCCCGGGAGCAATTCTCATCGCCGGGCTGGCGAAGCGCGGCTACACGCTCGGACAAAACCTCGCATACGAGGCCCGTGGCACGGCGGGCAAGGTCGGCCAGATGCCAAATCTGATGCAGGACCTGAAGGCCGTCAATGTCGACGTGGTCGTGACCATCGGCTACCCGGCCGCGGCGGCCGCCAAGGCATCAGGGGTTGCAACGGTGATCGCGGCCGGCTCGGGCGATCCGGTCAGGACCGGGCTGGTCGCGAGCCTGGCGCGGCCAGGCGGCAACGTCACCGGAATATCCGACGACGCCGCGGCGCTTTCCACCAAGCGCCTTGGGATCCTGAAGGCGATGTCGCCTCAGCTTCGCCGGGTCGCCATGCTGTGGAACAAGGACGACCTCGGCATGTCGCAGCGTTATGACGCATCGGCGAAGGCTGCGGAGGAGATCGGCGTCACGGTGCAAGCACTTGGCGTGCGCGCGCCCGACGATTTCAACGAGGCCTTCGACGCGATGAACCGCGATCCCCCGGACGCCATTCTGATGGTCACCGACTCGCTCACGCTGCTCAATCGCAAGCGCGTGTTCGATTACGCGCTCGAGCGCCGGCTGCCGGCGATCTATGAACAGGACTTCATTGCTCGCGATGGCGGCTTGATGTCGTACGGGGCGGACCCGCGCGAATCCTTCGATCGTGCCGCCGCGCTCGCCGCGCGTATTTTCCAGGGCGCCAAGCCCGCCGATCTGCCGTTCGAGCTGCCGACGCGCTATCTGCTCGTGATCAACATGAAAACCGCCAAGGCGATGAATCTCACCGTTCCGAACACGCTGCTTGCGACCGCGGACGAAGTGATCGAGTAAGCGCTGCTGGCCCGCTGCGTCTGAATTATGACGCGAGCGACGGCTTCGTTCGCGAATGGCGCGTGCCGCGCTCTGGTCGTCAAGGCACCAAGCTGGCGGCGGTCCTTTTGCGGCGAATACAGTGCAGTGCAACAAACGCGTCGATTGCGTCGCGTTTCCAGTATTTGAAGCCGCTTTTTGACAGAGATCAACTGGACGTTCGTCACGGTCGTCAATTAAAGATTTGATGCACTTCTTTCGTGTCGTCCTAGACTATTGGCAATCGTATAATCGTTTCCCCACGACGTCGAAAAGGACACTTGCAATGTTTATTCGTCTTTTCGCAGGCGCCCTGCTGGTATTTCTGTTCGCCGCTATGAGTGTGCCGCTGCCTGTGCCCCATCAGTATCCCTCTGTTGGAGGCTTATTGGCTCCCACCGCGCAGGCGAAATCGAAAATTCGCAGTCTGCTTGACCGCGTGCTCGGTGAAACGATGCCAGCGGGGATCGTAAAGACGAATGGCCGCATTGAAGCGACACAGGTCGACGTCGCGGCGAAATATCCGGGCCGGCTAGTCGATATCACCGTAGAGGAAGGCAGCGAAGTTAAAGCGGGACAGGTCGTTGGCCGCGTATCGTCGCCGGAATACGAAGCCCAGCTAAGGGCGGCGCAGTCCAACGTGGAGCGCGCCAAGCAATCGATGGCTGAGGCACAGTCGCTTATCGACCAGCGTAACGCCACCCTGGCGGCTGCCAAATCCGATTTCGAACGCGGGGAACAGCTGGTCCAAAAACAGATTATCACCCAACAGACCTTCGATCAGCGGCGCCGCAATTACGAAGGGTCCCAGGCAAGCGTTCAGGGAGCGACCGCACAACGGGACCAGGCCGACGCGGCGATCAAGAGTGCGCAGGCTGAGGTCGAGCGTATCGAGTCGGTGTTGCACGACCTGGTTCTTGTCTCGCCTAGAACGGGACGGGTCCAATATCAACTCGCACGGAATGGCGAGGTTGTTGCCGCCGGCGGCAAGGTTTTGACCGTTCTCGACCTGCAGGACGTCTACATGACAATCTTTTTGCCAGCGGCGACTGCCGGCAAGCTCGAGATCGGCGGAGAGGCCCGCATCATTTTGGACCCGGCTCCTCAATATGTGATTCCTGCGTCAGTTAGTTTCGTCGCGGCGGACGCACAGTTTACGCCGAAGACCGTGGAGACTGCTGAGGAACGCGAAAAGCTGATGTTTCGCGTCAAGCTCAGACTGGACGCCGAACTTCTGAAGGCTTTCTCGCGCAGGGTGAAAACTGGCGTGCGCGGACTTGGGATCGTGCGCACGAATGCTGCGACGACATGGCCGGATGACCTCCAGGTCAAGCTGCCGCAATGACCGGCGCCATCGTCGCACGGCTTACGAACGTCTCGCACCATTACGGGGCGACGATCGCGCTCGATGATGTCACGACTGAGATCCCCTCACGCAAGATGGTGGGGGTGATCGGGCCCGACGGGGTCGGCAAGTCCACTCTGCTGGCACTGATTTCTGGCGTGCGCATCATCCAGAGCGGCGAGGTTGTCGTGTTCGACGGCAACCTTACGAACAGGGCGCACCTCAAAAGCCTCCGCGCCCGCATTGCCTACATGCCGCAAGGGCTCGGCCGCAATCTCTACCCTACGCTTAGCGTTTTCGAGAATATCGACTTCTTCGGCCGCCTGTTCGGTCAATCAGCGTCCGAGCGGCGCGGCCGCATCACCGAACTCTTGACCGCTACCGCACTCGATCCGTTCGAGGCTCGCCCGGCCGGCAAGTTGTCCGGCGGCATGAAGCAGAAGCTCAGTCTTTGCTGTGCACTCATCAACGATCCGGATTTGCTCATCCTCGACGAGCCGACCACCGGCGTCGACCCGCTGTCGCGAGGCCAATTCTGGGACCTCATCAACACGATCAGAGCGCGTCGGCCGCAAATGAGTGTCGTGGTGGCGACGGCCTATATGGACGAAGCGCAGCGCTTCGAC
>JBAUGC010000735.1:0-5755 GCA_049679485.1 Xanthobacteraceae bacterium | reverse complement strand
CAGTCCTTGGCCCGAGAACGCGATCGTCTGTTTTTCGGTGAACCGCCACGGTATCGCCTCGAACGGCAGGTCCTTGTGAAGGAGGGCCATTCGCACCGGCCATCAGTTGGGGCTAAAGCGGCAGTCGTCGCGGGCGCCGGCGAGATCGTAGAACCGAATCATGGGCGCGTCTTCTTAATGTTGCACGGGTCAAAAAAACATTATGCACACGGTTCGCTAGACCGAAATGCGCCTGATCAGTGCGGTATATCGTAACGTCCTTACCGTCGCAGATCGAAGAAATTGCCCATAAGTCCTAACCGGCGATGGTGGCTGCGGTTTGGCCGAACAGGACTGATTTCGACTCTGCGGACACGGTTGGCCGGGTGTTGATCCGGTCGGCCTTCTCATAGGCACGCACGGTGGCGGGCCGCGCCCGAATCGTCTCGAACCAACGTTTGAGATGAGGGAAATCGTCCAGGTTCTGTCCTTGACGTTTCCAGGGCACGATCCATGGGTATGCCGCCATGTCGGCAATTGAATACTGGCCCGCCACGAACGCGCGGTCCTCAAGCCGTTTATTGAGCACGCCATAGAGGCGGTTCGTCTCTTTGACGTAACGATCGATCGCGTACGGTAGCTTTTCAGGCGCGTACTGGCCGAAATGGTGGTTCTGGCCGGCCATCGGCCCGAGGCCACCCATCTGCCAGAACAGCCATTGTGTGACGTCGACCTTTCGGCGAGACTCGTTGGGGAAAAACATTCCGGTCTTTTCAGCGAGATAAAGCAAAATAGCGCCGGATTCGAACACCGAAATTGGCTTGCCGCCATCCCTCGGGCTGTGGTCGACAATAGCCGGAATGCGGTTATTCGGGGAAATCGCCAGGAATTCTGGTTTGAATTGATCACCCTTGCTGATGTTGACCGGGACGATCCTGTAGGGCAGTGCGCTCTCTTCCAGAAACATCGTGACCTTGTGTCCGTTCGGGGTCGTCCAGTAATGAAGATCGATCATCGCGTTTTCTTCCTTTTACGAAGGGGTAAATCGAGTAGTCCGAGCGCCGGCCGCACCATACCTTCAAGGAGCGAGCGGTTCGGAGCAGATCGTGCCAGTACGCGGACGCCAAGAAGCACGCCGAGCAGCAGGCGGGCGCTATCGTTTGCGTCGACGCCGTGCGGCGCTGTTCCGTCAGCCTGGGCGGCGAGGATGCACCTTTTGAAAAAAGCTTCGATCTCGCCAAACTGTTTGGCGATAATGGCGCCGAGCTCCTTTTGATGCGGAGCTACCTCAAGCGCAGAGTTTACGAGGAAACACCCTTTGCGTTCTCGATCACTGATCGAGTGGTCGAGTATCTCGGCAAAAAACTGTCGGATCGCGTCTTTGGGAGGTAGCGAAGACTCCAGCCGGCGCACTCGTTCACGCGCATTGCAATCGAGATACAGCTCCAAGGCGCGCGCGAAAAGCCCCTGTTTGTCCCCGAAGGCGTTATAGAGGCTCGGCGCCGACATGCCCATCGATGCGGCGAGGTCGCGCATCGAAGTCGCCTCGTAGCCGCGCTGCCAGAAGCAATTCATGGCCGACTGCACGGCGTCCGTCTCATCGAATTCTCTTGGTCTGGTCATCCGATCTCGCTGTGAGCTGCGCACCACCTCATCAACACAAGCGACCCTTGACATTATTTAACGGTCGTTACAAATTGTCTAACGATCGTTACAGAATGTCCAGAGGCCCGATGGCCAAATGTGGATTTGGCGCGTCGCATGGTCTCGTTACCTCAACCCACCGCCGGATCTCGGCTCGTGAATTTAAGCCCGAACGGAAGTGCGATCGGCAGAGATGGGAGATTGAAATGTCGCTACAGGACAAGCTCGACGCCTTCAAGGCCGATTTCGAGGGCAAAAAGGCGCCGCGCGAAGTAGTCGCCGTCATGCACAAAGCTACGGCTGACCTGATCGCTTCTGGTCAGGCCGAACGGACACTCAAGGTCGGGGCCCGGGCGCCAATATTCGCGTTGCCCAATGCCCAGGGGGAACTCGTTCGCTCTACCGATCTTCTGGCCCGCGGCCCGCTGGTGCTGACTTTCTATCGTGGCATCTGGTGCCCTTACTGCAACATGGATTTGCAGGCGATCGAAGCCGCCGCCGCAGAAATCCGCGCGCTTGGCGCTTCGTTGGTCGCGATCTCGCCGCAGACCGCGCCGAACCGCCGCAAGTCGGAGCGAGAAAACGCGTTGAGCTTTCCCATACTCAGCGACCACGGCAATTCGGTTGCAAATGAGTTTGGGTTGCGCTTCCGCCTGCCGGACGATCTGATCGCTGTCTACAAGGGCTTCGGCAACGACCTGACCGTTGGCAATGGCGAGGGCAGCTGGACGCTGCCGATGCCGGCGCGTTACGTCATCGGGACCGACGGCGTCATTGCCTATGCCGAGGTCAATCCCGACTATACCCGTCGCCCGGACCCCAGCGAACTGCTCCCGGTGCTGCTGCGCCTTCGGACTGATGCCGCGGCGTGAACGGGTGACGATATCCCCGCTTTCAAAGCCAGAAACGCTCGCGCTGCGCGCAAAATTTTGAGCCTTTCGAGCGTCATCGAAGGAGATCATGACGGGCAGATTTGACGGCGAACACAACCGCGCAACGTTTCGGGAGGGTACATGGTTCAGCTCGTAGATCGCGACATTCGGACTCACGAGGTGCACGAGCCTGCTTTGGAACGAACATCAAGAAATATCCCGGCCGGCTAATCATGCTGCGCGACCGGATCCGCGCGTTCGCCCGCAGCGATCGGCCAGGAACGCTAGCACCGTGGGCCTTGGTCGGACGACGAATAGCCACCTGTTCGTCGTCGCTGCCCGGGACCTTGCCCGTTATGGGGTTCACGTAGTGAACCTGCTGGCACGCTAGGCAGTTGATCGGCTCATACCTGTCAGTGTCACCCAATGCTTCTTCGGCGACGAAGCCTTGAACCCGAAGGCCGGTCTTTGGACAGCGATATAAGAAACGGCGGCTTTCAGATCACATGCCCCCCCTCGCGGCTTACAGCAAAGTACGGCGAGCTCAACAACGACGACCTCGGCATGGCGTTCGAATTGGTTTCGAATTGTCGTGCGAATGAAATCTACGTTTGCCGGTTACGGCGCGACGCGCGCGGGTGTTCAACACGCCTCCTTCAGCGTGTCGAGTGAAGAGTCCTCTTTTCGCAATCCGCACATCGCGGCGCGTGACTCCTCCGACAATAATCCGGGGGTATGTTCAGTTGAACCGAGGACGAGCCGCACGACCGTCATGTTATTGAGCCCGACGGGCCGACGGGCAACGCATCGCGCACCTCTCGCATCTCGGCATCGAGAATAAAGTTTTGCAGTTGCGACACTTTCGCTAGAGTGGCACGGTCGGCTTCGCGGCGTCGAGTCCGATTCAACGGGCGTGGCGCGATATTCATTTCGCCGGGATGCAAGTGAACTTTGATCCGGAACAGAACTTTGCTTATTTCGGCCGTTTTGAGTTGGGCGTGTCGAAAGATTCGGATGCGCCAAGTATCTGAATAGCCTAAATCGCAATGAAAAAGGTGACTTGCATTGAGGATCTGCGAGAGGTTGCTGCTCGCCGAGTTCCACGTACTTTTTTCGACTATGTCGAAGGGGGGTCCTACACCGAGCAGACGCTTCGTGCTAACCGCGCCGATTTCGAGCGTATCAAATTCCGCCAACGGGTTTTGATCGACGTTGCGGCCCGGAGCACGCACACGACGATTTTAGGCGAGCCGGTGGCACTGCCGCTGGCATTGGCGCCGGTCGGTCTTACCGGGATGCAACGTGGCGACGGTGAGATTCTAGCTTGCCGCGCGGCACAGGAGATGGAAATTCCATATTGTCTGCCCACCATGTCCATTTGCTCGATGGAAGATGTCGCCGCGGCGGTACCAAAGCCGTTCTGGTTTCAGCTCCACTTCATGAAAGATCGCGGCTTCACGCGCTCGCTCGTCGAGCGTGCGGCGGCGGCCCGATGCAGTGCTCTGGTCGTTACAGTCGATTTGCCGGTGTTCGGCCAACGCCACCGCGATATCAAGAATGGCATGGGCATGCCGCCAGCGCTGCGGTTCAAAACTGTCATGGATATCGCCACAAAACCCGCTTGGGCGCTCGATATTTTGCGCGGCCGGCGTAGGACGCTGGGCAATCTCGCCGGGCACGTTCCTGGCGCCGAGACCCCCGCAGCTTTATCGCGATGGATCGCGAGTCAATTCAATTCGCCGCTCGGCTGGAACGACATCGAGTGGATTGCCGGGCTTTGGCCCGGAAAACTCGTCGTCAAAGGCATTCTCGACGTCGAGGACGCGCGCAGTGCGGTGAAGTCGGGCGCTTCCGCGTTGGTGGTGTCCAATCACGGCGGCCGCCAGCTCGACGGTGCGCCATCATCGATTTCTGCTCTGCCGGCGATCGCGGACGCAGTCGGGTCGTCGATCGAAGTCCTACTCGACGGCGGCATCCGCTCTGGGCAGGACCTGATGCGCGCGATCGCGCTCGGCGCGCGCGCCTGTCTGACTGGCCGTGCTTACATCTATGGCCTCGGCGCCGCCGGGTCGCCGGGTGTCAAGCGCGCGATTGAGATTCTGCGTAACGAGCTTGATGTCACGATGGCGCTCACGGGCGTGACGAGGATCGATCAGATTGATCGGGGCGTCATCGCCGCAATGTGACACTCAAAAGTCGGGCAGCAGTTTGCCCGGGTTCATGATGTTGTCGGGATCGATGGCTTGTTTGACAGCGCGCATAAGCCCAAGCGCCGAATCGTCGAATTCGAGTCGCATGTATTTTCGGTTTGATTGGCCAATCCCGTGCTCGCCCGTTGAGGTGCCGCCGTACGCAAGTGCCCTTTTCACCAGCCGGTCGATGAAGGCGTAGCCGCGCGCGACTTCGGCGGGGTCCTCGAAATCGATGAGCGGCATGACATGAAAATTACCGTCGCCGACATGCCCAACGATCGGCGCCACGAGTCCGCTCTCTGCAATGTCGGCTTTGGTCTCGGTGACGCAGACAGCGAGGTGCGAGATCGGCACGCAAACATCGGTCGAGATGCCTTTGGCCGTCGGGCGAAGCGCGCGGCTCGCCCAATAGGCATTGTGGCGTGCTTGCCAAAGGCGACTGCGTTCCTCCGGTTTCGTTGCCCACGTGAACGGACCGCCGCCGGATTCAGCGGCGATTTCGTTGAAGCGAGCCGATTGCTCGGCCACGCCGGCGGCGGATCCGTGAAATTCCAGAAAAAGCAAAGGCGTCTCCGGCAGGCTGAGCTTCGAATGGATATTGCAGGCGCGAACATGAAGTTCGTCCATCAGTTCGATGCGCGCGACCGGAATCCCCGCTTGAATGGTCGTAATAACGGCCTCGCACGCGGATTCGATGGAAGGAAACGGGCAGACCCCGCCGCTGATCTCTTCCGGAATGCCCGCAAGGCGGAGGGTGATTTCGGTGATGACGGCAAGCGTACCCTCGGATCCAACCATGAGCCGCGTCAGGTCGTAGCCCGCCGAGGATTTTCGGGCGCGCGTGCCAGTGCGCGTAATACGGCCGTCCGGCAGTACGACGGTCAATGCCAGCACGTTGTCTTTCATCGTGCCGTAGCGCACCGCGTTGGTTCCGGACGCGCGTGTCGCGACCATGCCACCAAGCGAAGCATCGGCGCCGGGATCGATTGGGAAGAAAAGGCCGCTATCGCGGAGATGTCGGTTAAGTTCTGTCCGCGTGACACCCGCTTCGACGACACAGTCAAGGTC
>JBAUGC010000734.1:0-2462 GCA_049679485.1 Xanthobacteraceae bacterium | reverse complement strand
GATCTCTTGTCCGTCGTCAAGCGTTACTTTGTAAGGCCGTTGATCGCACCCCAATTTTACGACGCTGCGGGCGACCATGATCTTGGCGCCGAACTTTTCCGATTGTGCGATGGCCCGGGCGGCCAGTTCATGCCCTGAAATGCCCGTCGGAAAACCAAGATAATTCTCGATCTTGGAGCTTGAGCCAGCCTGCCCGCCAGGGGCCGCACTTTCTACGACAAGTACGTCCAGACCTTCGGATGCGGCGTAGACGGCAGCAGCCAATCCGGCAGGCCCGGCCCCGACAATCACCAGATCGCGAACTTGGGAATCATCGATATTGCTGTTGAGCCCCAGACACTCTGCGACTTCTTTTGGAGAAGCCTTCCGCAAGACATGAACATTATTGCAGATAACGACCGGAATATCGTCGATGCCGACTCCAAACCGCTCGAGCAGTTCCTGTGCCGTTTCGTCGGAGTCGAGATCGAGATAAGTGAAGGGATGTCCATCGCGGGCCAGAAATTCCCTCAGGACGAGGGTGCCTGCGGAATAACGGGAGCCGAGAACCACCACATTTCCCTGACCCAAATCTCTCAGCGAAAGTCTGCGAGTCAGGAACGTGCTCATAAAGACGTCGCTGAGTTCGGCATCCTTTGCAATAAGCGCGCGCAGGTCCTTGGCGCTCAATTCCAGCAACGCCCCTGGTTCGACAACCTGGCAGCGATAGATCGATCTCCGACCGGAGATCATCAGCAATTCGCCGGAAAATTGGCCGGAGGTATAGGTCGTAACTATCCGGTCGTGCTGGCCGCCGATGGACACGACCTTTATCGCACCGCTTATCACGACAAAAACGGGCGGTGTATCGTCGCCGGGATTGTAAAGGATCTCGTCAGCCGCGACTTGTCGCGGCGTCGCAAAAACACGAATGCGATCGATCTGGTCTTCGTTGAGGATCGGAGCGTAGGCCATAAGCTTTCTTGTTCCTTCGGAAGGCTCGTTTGTCGCGTAAAGCCCACCTCCGCAGTCGACAACCAAATGTCGTTCGATTTCCTGGGGCGTGCCTGTTGCGACAGCGACAACCCCTTAGGACGACCGCCGACAACGGCAAGCTTCACGCGGACTGCTTCTTGTTGATGATGTCGGCGATGCCGCCGGGAAACATTCCGTCAGCCGCCGCAAGCACATTGAGCGCCTCGCGAAGCAAGACGATCTTGCCGTTCGCCGCCGTGCAGTGACCGAAGAAGCGCTGATGCACGTGCTTGCCGGAGATGCCGGACTTCTGATCGATGGTGTACTCGCCGAAGGCCTGATCCGGCGTATCGATATAGATTTTCACGTCGATAAACTTAAATCCGGGATACATCTTGTCGTGCAGAAAGGTGAGAAATGCGCCGATGTTCGCGGGTCCCCGATAGCGTGGCTCGACGCCAAGATCGGCGAGATAGGGAAGCTCAAGCGCGCCGTTTTCGGCGAACAGTGCCGCCGACTCCAGCGCGGTTCCGTCGATGTAATCCTGGAGAAGTCCCTTTGCGGTCTTCATGGTTTGTCGCTCCTGGCTCGGTTGTTGGTGTCGGCAAAGAAATGATCGGTAACAGTGCAGCAGCTATTCGCAGCTACAGCTTGGCGTACCCGCCCTTGATCCATTCGGACGCCAGCCGGCCGTAGTCGGCGGCGCCGTCCTCCCAAGCAAAATGTCCGCAGTCGAGGATGTCGAGCTTGCTTTTCGGCAAACCCCTGCGCAGACCTTCCGCGTTCGAGACGGGAACGAATGGGTCGTGCCGGCCCACGGTGATCTGACACGGCACTTTGATCTCTGGTAGGCGCTTGGCCAGACGCGGCAGAGACCGCGGATAATCGCGGACAAATTTTACAGACTCAAAAAACCGATTCCCGGCGTAGGAAGCGAGGTAGTCCTGCAAAGCATAGTCGGGGAGTTGGTATTTTTTCATATCGCTGATGGCGCCACGAACGAACTCCTCTCCGGTCAAATTCTTGTAGGGTTCGAGGGAGGGAGCGTTGACCAACTCGTCCAAAATGCCGCCGATGTCGGTGTGATCGGTGGCGCCGCTGCCAATGATCAAGCTTTTGAAGATTCCGGGATGATTCGCGGCTGCAAACAGCAGCGCCGGGGTCCCCACGTCAGGGCCCGCCACATGCGGCTGGTGAATTCCGAAAGCTTCCAAAAGCTGAGGGATGAATTCGCCCATCGCTTCGGCAGCCATAACGTCAGGCCGACTTTCGGACCGGCCAAATCCGGGCAGGTCGACCGCGACAACGGGGCCGAGCGCGGTGAAAGTCTGCCATGTCGGAAGGAAGGCATAGATGCTCTCAGGCCACGGGCAGAGAAGCACGATCAGATCGCCCTTAGTCGCTTCGTCGGTCACATAGCGGATTTTCAGGCCGTCGATCGTCTTGAATTGAAGCTTTGTCAAACCGATGGAGCTTCTATTGGCCCCGTCCACTATCTTCTTGTTTTC
>JBAUGC010000733.1:0-1574 GCA_049679485.1 Xanthobacteraceae bacterium | reverse complement strand
GTTCCACTCCATGAGACAAAATTGCGGTTTCGCATCGGCGGATACCTTGATCTGGATCAAACGCGAATAGTCGGCGCTATTCTGCATTTGCGACCGTCGAGAACGTTCCGGTCTTGTGTGCTTAGTCCAGCTTATAGTGCGCGAAGAACCAGCGCTTCACGACATAGACGAGGACCAGATAGGCAATGGTCACCAGCGCTAATGAACCCATTAGGGGAGCGGGGACCGGTACGAAGCCGAGCCACGGTGCCATTGGCGAGTAGGGCAGAGCAACGGCCACGGCGAAGGCCAAGAGCGTGCTGGCTGCAAGCGCCGGATGCGGCGGATCCCGCAAGGGATAAGCCGTGCGGATAATGAAGATCACCAGAACTTGCGTCGAGAGCGACTCAACGAACCAGCCCGTCTGAAACAGCTTCTCGTCCGCGTGGAAGACCCGCAGCAGCAGGCCGAACGTGACGAAGTCGAAGATCGAACTCAGCGGCCCGAACACGAACATGAACTTGCGGACGACGTCGAGGTCCCAGCGGCGCGGCTTCGCCGCCATGGCGTCACTCACGTTGTCGAGCGGGATCATTGTCTCGGAGACGTCATAGAGCAGGTTGTTCAAAAGAATCTGGGTCGGCAGCATCGGCAGGAACGGCAGAAACAAAACGCCACCCGCCATAGAGAACATGTTGCCGAAATTCGAGCTGGTGCCCATCATCATATATTTGAGGATGTTGGCGAACGTCTTGCGACCTTCGCGCACGCCGTCGGCAAGCACGCCGAGATCCTTGTGTAGAAGGATCATGGCGGCGGCTTCTTTGGCGACATCGCAGGCGGTGTCTACCGAAAAGCCGACATCCGCGGCATGAAGTGACGGCGCGTCGTTGATGCCGTCGCCGAGATAGCCGACGACGTGGCCCTTCCGCCGCAACGCTCTGATGATGCGGGATTTCTGTGGCGGAGTGACGCGACAGAACAAGGTCGTGTCGTCGACCCTTGCTATCAGTGCTTCCTCGGTCAAAGCCGCGACCTCCGGCCCGGTCAACGTTCCGGCAACACTCAGACCGAGTTCGCCGCACACGTGCCGCGTGACCTGTTCGTTGTCGCCGGTCACCACTTTCAGGGTGATGCCGAGGTTGGCGAGGGCGTTCAGCGCCCCGCGAGCCCCCTCTTTCGGCGGATCGAGGAAGGCGAGGAATCCCGCGAAGGTCAGGTCCGCTTCGTCGGCAACGCTTGCGTTCTCGTGGTCCGCTTCGACTTCCCGCCATGCGACCCCAAGGACCCTGTAGCCCTCGGCGCCGAGGCCGTTGAACGTCGCCTCCGCAATTTTGAGCGCAGCCGCGTCGAGCGGGCGCTGCGCTGATTCCCGTTGCTGATAACGGGCCGACTGGCGGAGAATGTCTTCCGGCGCGCCCTTCACGATGATGAGACGCCGGCCTTCGCCTTCGACGAGGATCGACACTCGGCGCCGCTCGAAATCAAACGGCACTTCGTCGATCTTGCGCCAAGCTCCGAGGTCGATCTTGCCGGCAGCGAGAATTGCTTCGTCGAGCGGACTCTTGAGCCCGGTCTCAAATGCGGCGTTGAGA
>JBAUGC010000732.1:0-6763 GCA_049679485.1 Xanthobacteraceae bacterium | reverse complement strand
ATGCTCGATGACCCCAAGGCACTGCCGGAGACCCAC
Organism: Xanthobacteraceae bacterium; assembly: GCA_049679485.1. Taxonomy (GTDB): domain Bacteria; phylum Pseudomonadota; class Alphaproteobacteria; order Rhizobiales; family Xanthobacteraceae; genus BOG-931. The sequence goes on along the minus strand of JBAUGC010000732.1, from coordinate 6,727 downwards.
GGGTTCAGAACCTCCGGCTGGAATGCGGTTCCGGTCGGCGGCGCCGTGGTCGCGCGCATTGCCCCGCTCCTCGGCATTGAGCCGCGTCTCGATCTGCCGGACGCGGATCACCTGATACTGGCCTCGATGAAGGAAAGCCGATAAGGCGGGGGCCGCACGAGCGACCGCTATGAAACTTCGCGACGTTCTACCCGCAGCTGCCGCAATCGAGATGCGGAATGCCGACATCGACGTCGGTGGCGTGTCGGCCGACACGCGCGCGATCAAGCGCGGCGACATTTTTGTGGCAATCGCCGGCGGCAAGGCCGACGGATTAGGCTTTATCAACGCAGCGCTTGCCGCTGGCGCGGTCGCCGTGGTGGCGGAACGTGCGCCGGACAAGCCGTTGCCCGCGGACGTGGGTTTCGTGAAGGTCGGCAACGCGCGGCATACACTCGCTCTCATGGCGGCGAGGTTTTTTCCCCGCCAGCCGCGGACGATTGCAGCGATCACTGGCACCAGCGGCAAAACCTCGGTCGCCGCGTTCACGCGTCAGATCTGGACGGCGCAGGGAAATCGCGCCGCCAGCATCGGCACCATCGGCATCGTTTCGCCGCGCGGCGAAACCTACGGCTCGCTGACCACGCCGGACCCAGTGGCGCTGCACCGTTCGCTGGATGCGCTTGCGGCCGAGGGCGTCACACACCTCGCTATAGAAGCATCGTCGCATGGCCTCGATCAGTACCGCCTCGACGGCTTGCGCATCACGGCTGGAGCTTTCACCAACATTACGCGCGATCATCTCGACTATCATCCCAGCTTCGAAGCTTACCTGGCCGCCAAGCTGCGGCTGTTCGAAGCGCTTGTGGAACCGGGCGGTGCCGCGGTCGTCGAGGCCGATCACGGTCACGCCGGAGCCGTCATCGCTGCTGCGAAGGCGCGTGGTCTCAACATCATCAGTGTCGGGCGCAAAGGCACCAGCATTCGTCTCGTCCGATCGGCCAGTGAGGGGTTCGTGCAAGTCTTGCAGATCGAACACGCCGGCAAGACTCTTCGCGTGCGCTTGCCGCTGGTCGGCGAATTCCAGGTCGAAAACGCGCTCGTTGCGGCTGGTCTCGCCATCGCAACGGGCGGCGAAGCGGCGGCAGTATTCGCGACGCTGGAACATCTTACCGGCGCCAAGGGCAGGCTTGAGCTCGTCGGTGCCAATCGCGGTGCGTCGATCTTCATCGACTACGCGCACAAGCCCGACGCGCTTGCCAAAGCGCTCGACGCCTTGCGGTCCACGGCGATCGGGCGGCTTATTGTGGTATTCGGCGCCGGCGGCGACCGTGACCGCGGCAAGCGGCCATTGATGGGCGCCGTTGCTGCCGCCAAAGCCGACCGGGTGATCGTTACCGACGATAACCCGCGCAGCGAAAATCCGGCGGCGATCCGCGCCGCGATCATGGCGGCCGTGCCCGGCGCCACCGAGATTGCCGATCGGCGCGAAGCCATCCGGTCCGCGATTTCCGCGCTTGGTGCCGGCGATGTGCTCCTGATCGCCGGCAAGGGCCATGAAACCGGCCAAATCATCGGCGACCGGGTTGTGCCGTTCAGCGATCATGAAGCGGTCGCCGCGGCGCTTGAGGAGCTTGCCGCGTGAGCGCGCCCGCACTGTGGACCGTTGAGGAGATGGCGGCGGCCATGGGTGCCGAGCGGCGCGGTCCGCTGCCCCAGACCGTTGAGGGCATCTCGATCGACAGCCGCACCATCGGCCGAGGCGATGCGTTCTTCGCCATTGCCGACCGCCGTGACGGACACGAGTTCGTCGAGTCCGCGCTCGAAGCTAAGGCGGCGCTTGCGGTCGTCGCCACGAATCCGCCGGTGGAGCTGCTGCCGGACGCACCGCTGCTCGTCGTGCCGGATGTGCTCGAGGGCTTGCGCGTGCTCGCAGCCGCGGCGCGGACCCGCACCCATGCCAAGGTCATCGGCGTCACCGGTTCGGTCGGCAAGACCGGAACCAAAGAGGCGTTGCGGCTTGCGCTATCCAAGGACGGCGAGACGCACGCATCGGTCGCCTCCTACAACAATCATTGGGGCGTTCCGCTCTCGCTCGCACGCTGTCCGGCGAGCGCAGATTATGCGGTGCTGGAAATGGGGATGAATCACCCGGGTGAGATCGCGCCGCTGTCGCGGCTGGCGCGTCCGCACGTAGCGGTGATCACGACGATAGCGCCGGTGCACCTCGAATTCTTCGGCTCGCTCGCCAAGATCGCCGACGCCAAGGCGGAGATCTTTCTCGGGCTGGAACCGGGCGGCGCAGCCGTTCTCAATCGCGACAATTCGCAGTTCAGGCACCTGAAGCGGCGCGCCAAAGAGGCGCGTGTTGCGCGCATTGTGTCGTTTGGCGAGCACGAAAAAGCCGACGCGCGGCTCATCAAATGCGCGTTGCATGCCGATTGCTCGACAGTGCAGGCGGAAATCCTCGGCACCGAGATAACTTATAAAATCGGCGCACCGGGCCGCCATCTGGTGCTCAATTCGCTTGCCGTGCTGGCTACCGTCGTGCTGGCCGGTGCCGACCTCGCCTTGGCGGCGTTGACGTTGTCCGAACTCAAGCCCGTGTCCGGACGCGGCGCGCTGATCGAGATCGAGCTGCCAGGCGGCTCGGCCTTCATCATCGATGACAGCTACAACGCCAACCCGGTGTCGGTCGCGGCCGCGCTAGCGTTACTTGGCCAGACCCCGGTTGGTCCGCGCGGACGCCGCATCGCCGTGCTCGGCGATATGCTCGAACTAGGGCCGCGCGGTCGGGCGCTGCACCGCGGCCTGCTCGCCGCCGTTAAGACTAATTCGATCGATCTCGTTTTCTGCTGCGGTCCGCTGATGCGCGCGCTGTGGCAAGCCCTTCCCGCCAGCCGCCGCGGCGGCTATGCAGAGAACTCGGCCGCGCTCGAAGCGCAAGTGCTGGCCGTGGTCCGCGCCGGCGACGTCGTCATGGTCAAGGGCTCGTTGGGCTCGCGCATGGCGCCGATCGTCAAGGCGCTGCAGCGGCTCTCCGTGCGCCAAGAAGCTTTGGGGACCGGCGTTCTCCAAAGTGCCGGTGCACAAGGTTGATGTCGTAATGCTGTATTGGCTGATCGAGTTTTCGGACAAACTTTCCGTCCTCAACGTGTTTCGCTACATCACGTTCCGGACCGGCGGCGCAGTCATCACGGCGCTGCTGTTCGTGTTCCTGTTTGGACAGTTCATCATCGATCGCTTACGGCGGTTGCAGGGCAAGGGCCAGCCGATCCGGGCCGATGGTCCGAAATCGCACCTCATCACCAAGGCCGGCACGCCGACGATGGGCGGCCTGATGATTCTCTCCGGCATGCTGGTTTCAACTTTATTGTGGGCTAACCCCGCCAACCCTTACGTCTGGGTGGTGCTAGGCGTCACCCTCGGCTTCGGCATGGTCGGCTTTTATGACGATTATCTGAAGGTCACGAAGCAGACTCACAACGCGTTCCCCGGCCGCACACGGGTCATCATCGAAGCCATTATCGCTGCGGTTGCCTGCATGGGTATGGTTCAGCTTGGGCATTTGCCGTTTTCGACTTCGCTGGTGTTCCCGTTCTTCAAGGAGTTCGTGTTCAATTTCGGCTGGTTTTACGTATTGTTCGCGACGTTTATCATCATCGGCGCGGGAAATGCGGTAAACCTGACCGACGGTCTCGATGGTCTCGCGATTGTGCCAGTGATGATCGCGGCCGCGAGCTTCGGGATGATCGCCTATCTCTGCGGCAATGCGGTGTTCGCCGATTATCTGCAAATCCACTATGTCGCCGGAACCGGCGAACTCTCGGTGCTGTGCGGTGCGGTGCTTGGCGCTGGCCTTGGCTTTCTCTGGTTCAACGCACCGCCGGCCTCGATCTTCATGGGCGACACCGGCTCACTGGCGCTCGGTGGCATGATCGGCGCGATTGCGGTCGCGACCAAGCACGAAATCGTGCTCGCGGTGATCGGCGGATTGTTCGTGCTCGAAGCGGTTTCCGTTATCGTGCAGGTGGTGTCGTTCAAGCTGACCGGCAAGCGCGTGTTCAAGATGGCCCCGATCCACCATCATTTCGAGCAGCTCGGCTGGACCGAGCCGCAGATCGTTATTCGCTTCTGGATCGTCTCGGTCGTGCTCGCGCTGGCGGGGCTGTCGACCTTGAAGCTGCGGTAGCTTCGTCGTGATTCCGGTCACGACCTTTGCCGGCAAAAAGGTCGCGGTATTTGGTCTTGGCGGCTCGGGGCTTGCGAGTGCGGAAGCGCTGGTGGCTGGGGGCGCCGACGTTGTCGCCGCTGACGATGATGTGCAGAGCATCGCTAAGGCGCAGGCGGCCGGCATCGCCACTGCCGACCTGCGCAAAGCCGATTGGTCGAAATTCACCGCACTAGTTTTGGCGCCCGGCGTTCCGCTCACGCACCCGGCGCCGCACTGGACCGTGCAGCTCGCGCAACGGGCCGGCGTCGAAGTGATTGGCGATATCGAGTTGTTCTGCCGCGAGCGCCGCCGCGTTGCGCCGGACGCGCCGCTGGTTGCCATCACCGGCACCAACGGAAAGTCGACGACGACGGCGCTGGTTGCACATCTCGCGGCATCGGCCGGCATGGATGCGCAGCTCGGTGGCAATATTGGCACCGCAATCCTGTCGCTCACTCCGCCGCAAGCCGGTCGCGTCCACGTCATCGAATGTTCGTCGTACCAAATCGATCTTGCGCCATCGCTCGATCCGTCGATCGGCATCCTCATCAACCTGAGCGAGGATCACCTCGATCGCCACGGCACGATGGAACACTACGCGGCCGTAAAGGAACGTCTCGTCGCCGGGGTGCCGAAAACCGGGACCGCCATCGTCGGCGTCGATGACGAATGGTGCTGCGCGGTTGCCGATCGCCTGGAGCAATTCGGCAAGCCGGTGGTGCGAATTTCGGTGCGGCACAAATTGGTCAACGGGATTTACGTCGAGCAGCAACGCATCATCAGCGCCGCCGAAGGGAAGGCGTCTTCAATCGCCGGGATTGCCGGCATCGGTTCGCTGCGCGGGCTGCACAACGCGCAAAACGCCGCCTGCGCCACAGCGGCTGCACTGGCACTCGGACTTTCGCCGGCTGCGATCCAGTCGGGACTTCGCTCGTTTCCCGGGCTTGCGCATCGGATGGAAGAAGTCGGCCGTCACGGCGCGGTGTTGTTCGTCAACGACTCCAAGGCGACCAACGCCGATTCGACCGCTCAGGCGCTCGCCTGCTTCAGCGATATTTTCTGGATCGCAGGCGGCAAGCGCAAAACCGGCGGGATCGAATCTCTGCGCTCGTTCTTTCCGCGGATCCGCAAGGCCTATCTGATTGGCGAAGCGGCGCGGGAGTTTGCTGCCACCCTGGGTGCCGAGGTGCCGCACGAGATCCCGGGAACGCTCGATAAGGCGCTGGCGGCGGCGGCGCGCGATGCGGAGAAATCGGCTGCCGCCGAGCCCGTCGTGCTGCTGTCGCCCGCTTGCGCGTCGTTCGACCAGTACCGCAACTTCGAGATTCGCGGCGATGCGTTTCGGGCGCTGGTGCGGGCGCTGCCGGGGGTCAAATGACCGGCGTTCTTAATCCCCTATAAACCACCCCGGTGTCACCACTGAGCGGGGATCTTCTTTTCGGGGACGCTATGGCGTCGCGCGCGCAGCCCACGCCGTTGAGCGAGTGGTGGCGGACGATCGACCGGCTGACGCTGGCCGCACTCGGCGCGCTGATGCTTGGCGGCATCATTTTGTGCCTGGCCGCGAGCCCGCCGGTTGCGGCGCGGATCGGCCTCGACCCGTTCCATTTCGTCAACCGGCAGGTCCTGTTTCTGATCCCCGCCGCCGCCGTGCTGATCGCGACCTCGTTTTTGTCGCCACGCGAAATCCGCAAGCTCGCGCTGGTCGTTTTCTTCGTCAGCCTCGTTTTGGTCGCGGCGACGCCCTATTTTGGCGCCGAGATCAAAGGCGCGCGGCGCTGGTTGGTGATCCTCGGCATGAACATTCAGCCGTCGGAGTTTCTTAAACCGGCCTTCGTCATCCTGATCGCCTGGCTGTTCGGGGAATCCGGCAAGCGTCCCGATATGCCGGCCAACACCGTGGCGCTTGTGCTGCTCGTCGTCGTGGTTGCCTCGCTGGTGTTGCAGCCGGATTTCGGCCAGACCATGCTCGTCACGCTGGTGTGGGGTGCGCTGTTTTATATGGCCGGCATGCGGTTCATCTGGATGCTTGGACTTGGCGTCACGGCGACCGCCGGCCTGATTACGGCCTTCTACACGGTCCCGCATGTGGCGCAGCGCATCAATCGCTTCCTCGATCCCGCGTCCGGCGATACCTTCAATATCGATATCGCGACGGAGTCGTTTGTCCGCGGCGGCTGGTTCGGCCGCGGCCCCGGCGAAGGCACAATCAAGCGCATCCTGCCCGAAGGTCACACCGATTTCGTGTTCGCGGTCGCCGCCGAGGAATTCGGCGTCGCGCTCTGCCTCATTCTGGTGGCTTTATTCGCGTTCATTGTAATCCGCGCGCTGGGCAAGGCGATGCGTAACGAAGATCCGTTTATCCGTTTCGCCGCCGCCGGCCTCGCCATCCTGTTTGGACTGCAATCGGCCATCAACATGGCCGTCAACCTGCACCTGATGCCGGCCAAGGGCATGACGCTGCCGTTTATTTCCTATGGCGGCTCGTCACTCATTTCACTCGCGTACGGCATGGGTATGCTGATCGCGCTTACC
>JBAUGC010000731.1:0-6182 GCA_049679485.1 Xanthobacteraceae bacterium | reverse complement strand
AGTGTTCCCTCCGTATCGGACTACGGGTCTGCTGCACCGTTATTCGTGTGACGCACATGGGCGCTCCCCCCCAAATTTCATTCCGGCCGAAAGCCCTGAATCCCCAACATCGAGCATATATTTGTTGAAAATGTTCGCTTTTCGTTCTATTCGTTGGGGATGACTGACGCAACCGAAAATCTGGAAGAAAAGCCGGCCGTGGAAAGCCCGGCGGCCGGAAGCGAGGCGCCGCAAGGCCCGCCGGTCTGGCTGCGTGCGTCTTTGGCGGACCTGCTCGATTTTGACTTCGAAGCGCCGATTACAGGATCGCAGTCCGCCGACAGCAACGAACTCAGTGAGCGATTTCGGGCTTCTGCCGAGAACGCCGCCGCAGAAGAGAACCCTGACACCCGTGCCGCCCGCGTCTTCAGCATGCTCGCGGCGGTGACGGGCATGCACCTGAAGTCCCAGAACCCGAATGAACCGTTCGGGCCAATGGTCGTCTGGGCTGAGGGACGCAGGTCGGCCGCGCCCGGCGATTTTCGCGGGGAGCCGGTTGCTGTGTTGTCGGAGATGGCGGCGCGCGCCCAACATCCGGTGCTGCGGGCACGGCTGGCGGATGTTTCTTGGTTGCTTGAGCGGAAACGGGCGGAGCTCGGAAGGACGGGGATTTCGGCCTATGTCGAGATCGTCAAGCAGGTCCATGGCGGCGCTCTCAACTTTCGTTTCGACAATGAGTCGGGCGCGCTGAAATATGAGGCCCGCGATTTGCTGCGGCGGGCATTGTCGATTGCCCGCGCGATGGGTCTGGATCAAACGGCGGCGTCAGCACCTCGCGCAATCGCGGCGGATCTCCGTGCGAGAGCGTTTGAAGGCACGCTGCCGGTTCCGGCGCTGTGGTTCGGTCATCTGGATTTGGATTTCGGGGTTTCCGATCCAGGCGAGGTTGGAAAAGGGGTCGAGGCTCTTGTTGCCGCCCTGCCCGACGGCACTGACGGCCACACCATCGTCAATCTCTGGCGGATGGCCTCGCGCGCTTTCCATCTGGCTAAACAGGACACCGACCAGCACCGCGCCCAATCGGAGGCTGCCGAGCAACTTGTGCGGATGGCCGGGCAACAACCGCTGGCGATGTTGGCGGCCAGCATGCTCGCCGAGGCCATCGCCGAGCTTCACGGCGTTCCCGGCAAGAAGGACCGACGCAAGGAATTGAAGCATCGGCTTGTCGATGTTCAGGCCGGAATTCCCGACGAGATGTCGCCGTTCAGGCTCCCGTTTGATCTTGGAGAGATCGTGAAGGGGGTGACGCAGGAGATGCGACAGCGGCCCAGCCTGCGGGATAAGTTGTTTGTGTTCGCGCTGCTGGACCGGTCTCCCGATCCCGCCCGGCTGGTTGAGGCTGCTGAAAAATCCATCCGGGAATATCCGCTTTCGTCATTGTTCACTGCCACACACCATGACAGCGAGGGCAAGGTGGTCCACCGCAGCGACGGTGCGGGATTCGGCGACCGCGAAAACGAGTCCGCAATTCAGCGGAAAATTGCGGAGGATGAATACGTCCGGCGCGTTGTCGCTTGCGGCAAAATCGACGCAGCACGGCAGGTGATCGCGACCGATCATTACCTTTCGGACGATGTGTTCGTTAATCTGCTCTTGTATAGCGCCTTCGTGCCTAGAAACATAGTTGCGACTTACGGGCGCGGCTTCCTGCGGTTTTTTCAAGGCGATTTTACCAGCGGCCTCTACATCCTGACGCCGTTGTTGGAAAATTCTCTGCGTCATGTTCTGAAAAGCCACGGGCATGACGTGACGAACTTTGACGATTCCACGATGACCCAGCAGGACCGAACCATTTCGGTGCTGTTCGAGCAAATGCGCGAGGAACTCGATTCAATTTTCGGCCCTGCAATCACAACGGACATCGAGAACGTCTTTCTCAGGAAGCCTGGTCCGTATCTCCGGCATTCGCTGGCGCACGGGCTACTGCCCGACGGTGCACCTTATGGCGCCGATGCGATCTATGGCTGTTGGCTCCTTTTTCATCTGTGTATGCTGCCTCTGTTTCCGATCCGGACGCAGCTCATGCTGCCGTTTGATGAAGTGACGCAGGATCGGGCGGCCAGCTAGTGAGTAGCTTGGATTGGGCGATCGCGAAAATCCGCGAATTGGCCGCGAGGCTGAACTTCCGGTTTCGTTCACTCAACCTGCGCTAGGCTTGCTCACGTAGCTTGCCCATTCTCGCGGCGCGATATTCCGGTTTCAGATTCGTTCGGAAGGAAACACCCTTCCACGCACCTCTTCCAATATTTGAAGCCTTTGTTTTTGGATCTCGACGATCTTTTCAGAAATGCGTAGCCATTCATCGAAAGCGCGGGAACGTCCATGGAGGTCAGCATGGCCAAGTATTTGAGACCTAGAATCAACCTGCTCTCTCGTCGCGACGATTAAGCCTTTTATATCGGCGAGATCAATATCGGGACTCGGGGCAAATGATTGGGCGATTATGTACTGACTGCTAGTTTCATCTATCACAGTAGCGGCCCTTATCATTTCCTCAAGGCGTCCGTCCGAAAGAAGTTCGTAGGCCAAATTGTCAATCTCTGCGATTGCACTTCGGGAATTCCCAGCCACCGCTTCGAGCAGCGAGTCGCAGGCTTGCGATGCCGCCGGTATGAACATCAGGCACTCAAGGAAGCTCGTCGGCCTCTTCGTGAAGGTCAGTTCGGGTGTTTGGCTGATAAAGGCGTTTATTCGCGGTAATAAAGTATCGCAGTAGGATTGAAACAGCCCTGCTTGTGCCAGCATGGGAGATTCTGACCGATCCCCGTCCAACGCGCTCATTTGCTCTATGTTGCTCGGAGAAAGAATTCGGACGAATACGTCAGAGGTCACGTCCTGAAAATATGTCGCTTTTTCCAGCACGGCGGGCGTAACCTTCATCGGGTCAATTGAAGAAAACTCCGACGCACCGGCTTTTTGAAAGGCGGCGGCGACGAGAGCAGAGCAAAACAGTTGACCTTCTGGCACATTCGAAACCTGAATGTTCGGCAAGATCGACTGCAAGGCGGCACGGATGGAATATTTTTGTCCTAGCAGAGGCAATGCGATGCTCCCAGCCGCACTTCCAATTGCAGAATCGCTATAACGAAGCAATTTCACGTTTTTAAGATCGTGTGCAAAACAGTTTTGGACGCTTATATTCGAGACGCCCTGACCGATCGCTTCAATAAAGGTAGGGGGCTTGGTGCAAAGCAAGGCATGGCTGAAGTTTCCGCCTGTCGCCTTCATAACGAGGTCAGACTGGATTTTATTTCGGGACGATACAGTTTCGACGTTTCGCGTAAGGAGTACATCGCCTGATTTCAGTTTCGTCAAATCAGGTTTGAAAACGTGCAAGCCGTCGTATTTTGGATTTCTTTCAACCATTGTCGAGTTTGCCAGGGCGATTCAAATAGCTACGGGTGAGTCAAACGTTGGGCCTAAATATAGTTCTTACCCGGTCGACAACAACGCCAACGGGCCGCGCGCCCCGTAAGGCTATCGGACGGCAGGATGACGCCTTGCTGCCGGAAGCTGCCCCTTAAGTAATATCGGGGCGATGAAGGCAGCGCCCGGATGCTTTGTTATATTCGTAATCAGAGTCGACCCCACGATAGTCGACATTCGTTCCTAGCAAATAGCGCCTGTTAAACCCATCCACCGAATATCCGTTTTTGAGGCAGAATTGCCTTGTCGGCGGCGGCGTAGCAGACTTGAAAAAAGCGGTGTCGTAGGGGCGCGAGCCGTCCGGCTTGCTCTGCTCCCGTCTCTCCCCCAAGCGTCCAAGGACGCGCTCACACGTCCAGCGCCGACTCGTCGGCAAACTCCGCGCGCTCCTGGATGAAGGCAAAGCGCAGTTCGGGCTTGGTGCCCATCAGCCGCTCGACCGACTTTTCGGTATCCTTGCGGTCGTCGGCGATGAGCGTGACGCGAAGAAGCGTCCGCTTCTTCGGGTCCATGGTGGTTTCCTTGAGCTGCGCCGCCATCATCTCGCCGAGCCCCTTGAAGCGGCTGACTTCGACCTTGGCGTTGGCGTGAAATTCTTTCTTCAGAATTTCGTCGCGGTGCTTTTCGTTGCGCGCATAGAGGTTCTTGCCGCCGTGGCCGAGCCGGTAGAGCGGCAGGACAGCGAGAATTGGCCGATTCCGGTTCGCTATGCCGAAGACGACGGGGCCGCGCCGTCCGGATAAGGCGGCGTCGCCCCGTTATCCCGCGCGGCGCGGCGTGTTCTTCGCTCCTCGAAGCGCTGCATCACCACATAGAACGAGGGCACGAATACGACGACGAGGCAGGTCGAGGCGATCATGCCGCTGAACACCGCGACGCCGATCGAACGGCGCGCCCCGGCACCCGCGCCGGTCGCAATGACGAGCGGGAAGACGCCCAGGATGAAGGCGAAGGAGGTCATGAGGATAGGGCGGAACCTGAGACGCGCCCCTTCGACCGCCGCCTCGACGATCTCCATCCCCTCGGCCCGTTTTTGCCGCGCATATTCCACGACCAGGATCGCGTTCTTGCCGCCGAGCGCGATCAGAAGGATGAGGCCGATCTGCGTGTAGAGATTGTTGGCGGCGCCGAGAGCAGTCAGCGCGCCAACCGTTCCGATTAGAGCGAGCGGCACGCAGAGGATCACAGAGAGCGGCAGGATCCAGCTCTCGTACTGGCCCGCGAGCACGAAATAGACCAGCAATACCGCGAGGCCGAAAACGAAATAGATCTGCGAGCCGACCGCCTTCTCCTGGTAAGACATCGCGGTCCACTCGTAGCCTGTTCCGGTCGGCAGCGCCTGGGCGCCAATCTGATCCATGATGTCGAGAGCCTGGCCCGAACTGAAGCCGGGGACTGCGCTGCCGACGACCGTCGCCGATGGATAAAGATTGTAGAGACTAATCAGCGGGGGACCTTGGACCTCCTTGATGTCGAGCACCGTACCGATCGGCGTCATGGTTCCGTTGCCCGCTCTGACCTTGAGGCTCTCGATTTCGTCAACGCTCGCGCGGTAGTCGGGCAGCGCCTGCGTGTAGACTTGGAACACGTGTCCGAACTTGTTGAACTGGGCCGCGTAGGTCGATCCGACGTACCCCGCCAGGGCGGAAAAGACGTTGCCGACCGTAATGCCGAGCGTCTCGGCCTTGATGCGGTCGACGATGACGTTGAGCTGGGGGGCGCCGGCGCGGAAGGTCGTGCTCACCCGTTGCAGAGCCGATTGGGCGCTAGCGTCCCTGATCACCGCGTTCGTCAGGCTCTGCAACAGCGCGTAGTCGAAATCGCCGTTTTTGATCTCGACTTGCATGCTGAAGCCGCCGACGTTGCCGATGCCCTGGATCGGGGGCGGCAGGAGCGCAAACGCGATGGCCTGCGTCACGCCTTGCAGGGAGCGACTCAGATTCCGGTAGATCGAGCGCAGATCCTGTCCCTTCTGCTTGCCGCGCACGTCCCAGTCTTTGAGAACCACAAAAGCGACGCCTCCGTTGGCGAGCCTTGCCATGTTGTCGAGTATGGAAACGCCGCTGACGGTGACCACATGGTCGACACCGGGGATTGTCTTCGCGATCTTTGAGATTTGCTGCATGATCGCGTCGGTGCGCTCCTTCGAAGCGCCGTCGGGCAGTTGCGCGCTGACGATCAGATAGCCTTGGTCCTCGTCCGGCAGGAACCCGGTCGGCACGCGCGTCAGCCCCCAGACCGCGACACCGACCAGAAGGAGCGCAAGGACTGCCATGGCGCCGCTACGGCGTGTCATTGCGCCGACGAGCGCCACATAGGCCCGCTCGGTGGCGCCGAAGACGGCGTTGAAGCCGCGAGAGAACAGGTTGCGCCGCGCACCCGGGGCCGGCGGCCGCAGCCACAGCGCGCTTTGCGTAGGCTTCAAGGTCACGGCGTTGATCGCGCTGATGAACGCAGTGGCGGCAATGACGAGCGCGAACTGCCGGAAGATCTGCCCGGTCAGCCCCGGCAGGAAGGCGGCCGGAATGAAAACCGACATCAACACCAGCGTGATGCCGATGACCGGACCCATCAGGTCGTCCATCGCCCTGCCGGCCGCCTCGCGGCCGGGGACGCCCTGCTCGACATAGCGCGAGACGCCCTCGACGATGACGATGGCATCGTCAACGACGATGCCGATCGCGAGCACGATGGCGAACAGCGTCGAGAGATTGACG
>JBAUGC010000730.1:0-2969 GCA_049679485.1 Xanthobacteraceae bacterium | reverse complement strand
CTCGACGAGATGGGCATCGCGCTGCATCACGAAGTCGCGCCGCTTCGCCCCAGCAACGGCGGCAAGCGCGGCGGTCCGCGCAAGCCGACCCTCGACGAAATGGGCCCGGGCGTGGAGTCCGTCCCCGGCAACAGCTCCGGCCCGCGCTCGACGCTCGGCCGGCCGGGCATGCGCGGCGGCTGGAAGCCGCGCGGAAGGCACTAAGTCACACAGCTTTTTTAGTAGCCTTTTAGATTCTTCAGATTCTCAGTTTCGCATCGGGTGGGGCTACGATGAATCCGCCGCTCAACATCCTTGCGCCAGGCCCATGGGACAGCTTCGCCGCCTATAGCGGTCTGCACGCGCTGACACTGGCCGTCTGCGTAGTGCTGATTGCCGCGCCGAGCTTGCTTGGCCGCGCCTTATCCAAGACTGGCGAGCTAGGCTTGCGTCGCGCCTTTGCCGCGCTCGCCGTCTGCTACTGGCTTGCCTATAACATCTGGTGGAACTGGCACGGCCTCGATCCGCGCACCGGGCTGCCGCTGCAGATCTGCGATCTCAACGGGCTGGTGGCGCCGTTGGCTTTGCTGACCGGCCAGCGCTGGGCCCGGGCGACGTTATATTTCTGGACCGCCGCGCTGACGCTGCAGGCGTTTATTCAGCCGGCGCTGACCGCCGGCCCGGCTTCGCTGGTGTTCTGGGCGTTCTGGATGGCGCACACCATCATCGCCGCTTCCGCCGTCTACGACATTGTTGTGCTCGGCTTTCGCCCGTCCTGGCGCGATCTCGGCCGCGCCGTTGCCACCAGCGCCGTCTATGTCGCGCTGGTTTTGCCGCTCGACGTGTGGCTCGGCGCCAATTACGGCTTCCTCGGCAATCCGGCGGACCCGAGCGAAGTGCCGCCCTTCGTCGCCGCCCTCGGCCCCTGGCCGCAGCGCGCCATCATTGTTGTCGCCATGGCGCCGCTCGGCTTCGCCGTCGTGCTGTTGCCGTGGCTGATCGCTGCGCGGCGCCGGCGGTCGGAAGAAAACGAGACAATACTGGACTTGCGCTAGCTACGGCAATGCCGTAGTATAGCACGACGATGCACACGGTCGTCGAAACGCCTCGTTTCCTCACCGACGCAGTACGTCTGTTCACCGACCACGAGCGGGAAGCGATCGTTGACCTAGTCGCTAGCGATCCGCTCTGCAGCGTCGTTGTTCCGGGCGGCGAGAGTATCCGAAAGGTTCGTGTCGGCTTCGGCGGACGCGGCAAACGCGGCGGTGCACGGATCATCTATCTGTTTGGCGGCGATGATGTACCGGTATTTCTGCTGGCAGCGTTTGCCAAAAACGAAAAGGACGATTTGGCCAAAGCAGAACTCTCCACAATGGCAAAGGCAGTGAGGACGATCCTGGCAAACTATCGGAGACGACAATGAGCAAGGGTGCTTTCGACAAAATCATGCAAGGCATACAGGAAGCCGGCGCGTATCTTGACGGATCGGCCGACAAGCGACGCTATCGGGTCCACGTCCCGGCTGAAGTGAACGTGAAGAAAATCCGGACTCGGCTCGGCCTTTCCCAAGAGGCCTTTGCGCAAACCTACGGCTTCGCGCTTTCTGCCGTACGCGACTGGGAGCAGGGCCGCCGGCGGCCTGAGCGTAGCGCGCGTATCTTGCTCAAGATTGTGGAAAAGGAGCCGCAAGCAGTGACGCGGGCCTTGGCAAGTTGAAGCAAGGAATACCGGTACCCCGCCGCGTTGACGCGGCGGGGTACCTCAAGCCGAGCGCGATGGCGAGCCTTTACCGCGTGATTACCTCGGCGATCTTCTTGTCGGCCGGATTCACGATCACCAGTTTGTTCTGCAGCGTGGCGAAGTGGTAGGGCTTGAGCGCCGGAACGTCGCTGGCCGCCTTGCTGGTGATTGGCGCCGTGGTTACGCTGTTGGGCACCACCGCGCCGGTTACCGCGCTAAATCCCGCCGGCGCCTTCTGGTTCAAGGAACCGGTGTAAAGGTCCTTCCAGGCGGCCTTCCGCTGGGTGCTGGACAGGCTGAGCGTATCGCTCGCTGGCGGCGCCATCTTGTCGCCGGCGCTGGACTGCTGCATGCCGGCAGCCGACGCCGCCGATACGCCGGCCAGCAACGCCGCCGCTGCTAGTGCAATCGAGGTTCGTGCTTTCATTTGGCGATCTCCATATTGTCGTTCTGGAATGATCGCCCCGTAGGCTAGAACGCGCTCCACGGAACGGTTGTTTCGTTAAAAACCGTTCATGGAGTGCGTAAAACGCCGCGCGGCGGGGTGTCGCGGATGCAACGATCGCGCTAACCTCGGCCGGCGAAGCGTGGGGGTGGAACAGGGCGCCGTTGGCGCCGCGCACAAAAACTAGGCTACGTTGCGCGCTTCATGCGAATCACCCATCGAGCAACCTGGAGGTCGTCATGGCGAAAGGTCAGATGCGAAGCAACAAGGAAAAGAAAAAGCCGAAACAGGACAAGAACAAGAAAAATGCTGCCGCCGCGCCGTCGCCGTTCGCCGGCATGCACAGCCAGTCCAAGCCGGGCACGAACCCTTATGGCAAGAAATCCTAGCCTATTAGCAAGCGCGGACGGACATCCTGCCCGCGCCTAGATTGCGGTTATTTCGGAGCGAATGAAACGTCGCGACAATGCGATCGAAGCTTTCACGCCGCCGCGGCAAGTTCGCCGAGCGCAGCTCCCGCGTCCGCCGGCCGCCACCATAGCTTCGCGCCGAGATCGCGGGCGATGATGCCGGCGGTGATGTAGCCTGAGCCGCCGGAAATGGCGCCGCCGGGGTGGCCGGCCGAGCCTGCCATGTAGAGGTTCGGACTCGGCGTGCGGTAGCCGAAATGATTGTACATCACCTGCTCGGCATTGAACGCGCCCATGAAAATGTCGCCGCGGCGCATGTTGATCAGCTCGGCGGCATATTCCTTTGCGGTGTAGACGTATTGCCCGATGATGTTGCGGCGGGTCATGTTCGGGCA
>JBAUGC010000729.1:0-8912 GCA_049679485.1 Xanthobacteraceae bacterium | reverse complement strand
CCAATCACCTCAATCCGCGAAAAGCGCTCGACCAGGAGGCGCAGAGTTTCCTCGAGCTCGACTAGCGCGACCGGCCGTCCGAGACACAGGTGACGCCCGGAGCCAAAATTGAGGATCGGGCGCCGCCACGCGAGCGTTTTTCTCAAGCATACAGAGTTTCTGGTAACGCCACAGATATGTCCGTGGCGTGGACATCCGTCGCACCATCTCGCGCGCACGGCGCACCGTGCATATCTCAAGCAGGTTCTGCATGTTCATGGGCGGCTTTTTGCCGCTCGTGATCTCTTGATTCAGGGGTTCAATCTCATGCGCTACAAGACACTTGGCGGGACCGGGCTGCTGGTCTCGGAAATCTGCCTCGGCACCATGACTTTCGGCGGCCGCGGCTTCTGGACCGCGATCGGAACGCTGGATCAGTCGGTCGCCGATCGTGTCGTCGCCCGTGCCCTCGATGCCGGTGTCAATTTCATCGACACCGCCGACGTCTATTCGGAAGGATTCTCGGAGGAAATTACCGGCCGCGCCGTCGCCAATTCTGGCCGCAAGCGCTCGGACGTCGTCATCGCGACCAAAGCGGTGGGCGCGATGGGGAAGGGCCCGAATGACCGCGGCGCGTCGCGCGGTCACATCATGGACGCCGCCAAGGCAAGTCTGAAACGGCTCGGCACCGACTATATCGACCTCTACCAGATGCACAGCTTCGATCATGTTACGCCAATCGAGGAGACCGTGCGCGCACTCGACGATCTCGTGCGCCAAGGCTACGTCCGCTACGTCGGCCTCTCGAACTGGCAAGCCTGGACGGTCATGAAGGCGCTTGGCATCGCCGAGCGCCACGGACGGACACGGCCGGCGACACTGCAAGCCTATTACACCATTGCCGGGCGCGATCTTGAGCGCGAGATTGCGCCGCTTCTGGAGGCCGAAAAGCTCGGTCTGATGGTCTGGAGTCCGCTCGCCGGCGGACTTCTGTCCGGAAAATACGACCGCGATAGCAAAGGTCCGCAAGGTTCGCGCCGCGTGTCGTTCGATTTTCCGCCGGTCGACAAGGAGAGGGCGTTTGCCTGCGTGGATGCGATGCGCGAGGTCGCGAAGCGGCATAACGCCTCGGTGGCGCGCATTGCGCTTGCCTGGCTGCTGCATCGGCCGTTCGTCATGTCGGTAATCGTCGGCGCCACCTCGATCGAGCAGCTGGACGACAATCTGGCCGCGACCGAAGTCTCGCTGTCGGCCGAGGAATTGGGCGAGCTCGATCGCGTTAGTGCATTGCCCGCCGAATATCCGGGCTGGATGATCGAACGGCAGGGCGCGGACCGCGTGGCGATGGTGCAAGCCGGGAAACGGTAAACCCTCTTTCATCCGCGCCGCAATCCCGAGAAGCTGCGCCACGTGCGCTTTTGAATTGTTCCAATAAGAGATTTCTCCGCTTGCGCAGCGGCCACCTTCGACTATATGGAGTCGGCCAGCTGCCCGGTCGGGGCAGCCGTAAGCGTTAACGTCACTCAACGCGCAAGTTCGACACCGACGTATGATGGTCGGTATCGCGCTGTGGCGCAAAGGTGGTGACGTGGCGTTTTGCTTTAGAACCCTGTCAGCTGACACAGCTCCGATGCGTAGGCGTTCGCTGCCTGCGCACTTGACTGCTTTCCTGTCGTCCGCCGCCAATTTTGCTGATGGTGCGGTCCGATCGGCTATGCCGCCCGCGAACGCCGGGGCCGGGCCCTCGCGTGCGAATGGCCGAGGAGCAGCAGCCCTCAGAACTGGTCGGAGCGTCGGCCTCGCGCACAGGCGGACAGGGAGGGCTTTTTAGTTGAACCAAGCCATGACTGTCGGATCAAAGGTCGGCACCACGGCATTTGCCGTGCTGGGAGCAATCACCTTCTGCCATCTGCTAAACGATATCATGCAGGCGCTGTTGCCGGCGATCTATCCGATGCTGAAGGGCAGTTTTCGATTGACCTTCGGTCAGATCGGTCTTCTGACGCTGACCTTCCAGGTCACGGCGTCTCTCCTGCAGCCCCTCGTCGGCGTCTACACCGACCGCAGGCCGCAGCCGTATTCGCTGTCGCTCGGCATGGGCTGCACGCTGCTCGGTCTGATCACGCTGGCCTTTGCGCCGAACTATCCCGCTCTTCTCGCCGGCGCGGCTTTGCTCGGTCTTGGCAGCTCGATCTTCCACCCGGAATCTTCGCGCCTGGCCCGGCTGGCCTCGGGTGGCGCCCATGGGTTCGCACAGTCCCTTTTTCAGGTCGGCGGCAATGTTGGAAGCGCGCTCGGCCCACTATTGGCAGCGTTTGTCATTCTGCCGAGGGGACAGAGTAGCCTCGCCTGGTTTGCGTTGGTGGCCCTTGTCGGCATATGCGTCCTGGCGGCGCTGGGGCGCTGGTACAAGAGCGTCGGTCACGCGCGAACGACTAAACGCGGCTCTTCCGTCGGGCACACCACCTTGCAAAGATCGCAAGTGCGACGGGCTATCACGGTCCTGATCGCCCTGATCTTCTCCAAATTTTTCTACCTGGCGAGCATCACCAGCTACTACATCTTCTATTTGATGCACCGTTTCAATTTGCCGATCGAGACGGCGCAAATCTATCTTTTCGTCTTCCTTGCTGCCGCCGCGGCCGGCGTGTTCATCGGCGGTCCCGTTGGCGATCGGTTTGGCCGCAAGAAGGTCATCTGGAGCTCGATCTTGGGCGTGCTGCCTTTCACGCTCGCGCTGCCCTATATGGGTCTGACGGCAACGCTTGTTCTTAGCGTGCTGATTGGGCTCGTTCTGTCGTCCGCGTTTTCAGCTATTGTTGTTTACGGTCAGGAGCTGATGCCTGACCAAGTTGGCATGGTTTCAGGTCTCTTCTTCGGACTGGCCTTCGGAATGGGCGGCATTGGAGCCGCCATACTGGGCGAACTTGCCGACTGGACCAGCATCGAGTTTGTTTACCGGGTATGTTCCTTTCTGCCGATGATCGGCTTGCTCGCCGTCTTTCTTCCAAACGTGCCAGCGCCGGCTTCTTACCGCTCCACCTCGTCGGGAACCTCAGAACACATTCCACTCGCTCAACAAAGAGCAGCTGACGCGTAAGGACGCGCGCCGTCAAACACTCCGACACATCCGAAAATCCATGGAAAAACCAGTGACGACATTAACACAGCCGACGCTGTCGAAACTTCTCGATCGGCTTTTTGCCGAAGCGGACGCATTGGAAAATGCACGTCGGCACGAGAGAACCCTGGCCCCTGAGCAACACGCTGCCGATCGATCTGACTATCGTCAGTTCTATGCACGGATGAAGGATCAACCGCTTCCGGTTTCACCGGAGACCGGCAAGCTTCTTTACCTGCTGGCGCGATCAATCGGGGCACGGACTATCGTCGAGTTCGGGACGTCGTTCGGAATTTCGACGCTGCATCTGGCTGCTGCTCTGCGGGATAACGGCGGCGGGCGGCTCATCGGCAGCGAATTCGAACCGTCGAAGATCGTGCGGGCGCGCGCGAACCTTGCCGCCGGCGGACTGTCCGATCTGGTGGAAATTCGCGAAGGCGATGCGCTGGAAACACTGGCCCGCGATCTGCCCGACTCGATCGATTTTGTTCTTCTCGACGGCGCGAAGAATCTCTATCCGTCCATCCTCGCCTTGCTGGAGGGCCGCTTGCGCGACGGCGCCCTTGTCGTTGCCGATAACGCGGATTCCAGCCCGGAATATCTTGCCCGCGTCCGGTCCACGGCCAACGGCTATTTGTCAGTTCCCTTTGGCGACGACGTCGAATTGTCGATGCGGTTGGGGACAATCCCCGGAAACGGTGCTGCCGCCGCATCCTGAATCGGAATTCAACATCGGAGACACCCGTAGTCCGTTCAAACAGACCCTTGGTCACCGCTTAAATCGTAGATACATCTTCCATCATCGAAAGGCCCCAACGATGTCACAGATTTTGCCAACCGCCGAACGTGTCGCCCGCCGCGTCCGCCATGAAACCAGGATGCGGCTCCTGCAAGTTCGCGATGTGCGACACATCACGCCAAAGATGGTCCGCATCGTTGTCGGCGGCGAAGACCTGAGAGGTTTCATCAGCGCCGCCCACGACGATCACGTGAAGCTGTTCTTCCCGCATCCGGGCGAGGAGAAGCCGGTGCTGCCGACGCCGAGTCCCAACGGGCCGGTTTATCCCGAAGGCGTGGAGCGGCCGGCGTCACGCGATTACACCCCCCGCCGCTACGACGCCGGTGCCGACACACTGACGCTCGACTTCGTTTTGCATGACGCCGGGCCGGCAACGGCGTGGGCAGCGCAGGCACGGCCCGGAAACTTTCTCGGCATCGGGGGTCCGCGCGGATCATTTATCGTGCCCGACGATTTCGATTGGTATCTCTTTACCGGAGATGAGACGGCGGTACCGGCGATCGGCCGCCGCCTAGAAGAACTGCCTGCCGGCACGCGCGCCATTGTCGTCGTTGAAGTCGCTGATGCCGCCGAGGAGCTGCGTTTCGACACGCGCACGCGCCTCGAGACGCATTGGCTGCATCGCAACGGTGCCCACGCTGCCGATGGATCGCTGCTGCGAAAGGCGATTGCCGCGCTGGCGCTGCCGGGCGGAGACGGTTATGCTTGGGTTGCCGCGGAAGCTGCTACCGCTAAAGCGCTCCGGGCTCATCTGGTCGGCGAACGCGGCTTGGGCAAGGATCGCGTGAAAGCCGCCGCCTATTGGAAGCAAGGTGCCGTCGCCGTACACGAGACCTACAACGACTGAGTTCTGGCGGGTCAAAGCAACGCAATGTAAACTTTGGGACGGTTGAATCGCTTCGTCGGTTGCGCCCGCGTGCTCCGCGCCTTTGACTGACTGACACCACGCCCCAGCTCGTGAGAGGAGCAAAGGCGGGTTGCTCCTCGTAGTGCCGCCGCATTACTTCGGCTTGTTCCGTAGTGTCCCTGCTCTCAAACGGGCACATTGATCACCTAGTAATTGAAATCGGGTGGAAGCCGCTGGGAAGGTGGAGTGCGATTCCGGGAGCCTTTCGTGACAACTCACGCGTCCATGTCCAAACCCCGCATTTTCTACGGCTGGTTTGTCGTCGCTGGGACTTTTGCCGTCACCTTCGTCGGTTTCGGCTGCGCCTACGCGTTCAGCGCCTTTGTCGCGTCCTTGCAGCATGATTTCGCCGCGTCGCGCGGCTCGGTCTCGTTGGTCTTCTCGCTCGCCGGATTTGTTTACTTCGCTTTGGGGGCTGTCAGCGGTCCCCTTGCCGACCGCTGGGGCGCGCGCCGTCTTGCCATCGTCGGAATAGTCGTGACCGGCCTCGGACTGGCGCTCGCAAGCGTGGCCCGCACGCTGGTGGAGGTCTACGCCGCCTACGGTCTCGGCGTCGGACTTGGCATCGGGCTCTCCTACGTTCCGGTTCTCGGCGTCATGCAGCGCTGGTTCGTCAGGCGCCGCGGATTCGCTTCCGGTATCGGCGTTGCGGGCATTGGCGTCGGCACGCTGGTCATGCCGCCGGTCGCGGCGTTTTTGATCAATGCTGTTGGCTGGCGGGAGACCTACCTCATCTTCGGTGTTTTCGCTGCGGTTGTCGGCGGTGGATTGGCATTCCTGATCGAGGATGATCCGCGCGGCCGCGGTTTGGGTCCTGACGGCGATCCGATGCCGGCGGGCGCTCAACCGGCCGCGCGAGCTAACTCTTCAATGCTTACGGCGGTCAAATCGCCACGCTTCGCCGGGCTTTTTGTCGCCAGTCTGCTCGGCTCGTTCGGCGTGTTTGTGCCGTTCGTCCACCTGGTCCCTTACGCGCTCGATCACGGGGTGCCGCAGTCGGCGGCTGTGCTTCTCCTGGGCGCGATTGGTGTCGGCAGCACGGCCGGGCGTTTCTTTCTCGGCGGACTTGCCGACCGGCTCGGTCGCTCCTTGTCCTTGGCCGCGATGATTGCCGGCATGGCGTTGGCGTTCGTTATTTGGTTCTTCTCGGTGAATCTCTGGCCGCTCACTATCTTCGCCCTGGTGTATGGGCTGTTCTACGGCGGTTGGGTGGCGTTGCTTCCGGCCGTCGCCGCCGACTATTTTGGCGCTACCAATCTTGGCGGCATGATTGGACTTATCTCGCTTGGCATTGCGTTCGGCACCTTGATCGGTCCGAGCGCCGCAGGGTTCGCCTTCGATGTCACCCAAAGCTACACGCTTCCGATCCTTGCCAGTGCCGCCGCTTACTTGCTCGCAGCTGTGATTTTGGCGGTAACGGCGCCGAGGTCCAAACGTTGGAGCTGAAAAATGTCTCCCGATCGAGCTCGCGCCGAGTCGTTCTGCGGCCGGTTCGGATTAAAAATGCCGGTGCTGCTCGCGCCAATGGCCGGAGCCTGTCCGCCTTCGTTATCGATTGCGACGATGAACGCCGGCAGTCTTGGCGCCTGCGGCGCATTGTTGATGCAACCCGATGACATTGTTGCCTGGACCGAGGAGGTGCGGGTCAAGGGCAATGGACCTTATCAGCTGAATCTTTGGATTCCCGATCCTGCGCCGCCACGTGACAAGGCGCACGAAGATCGTGTCCGCGCCTTTCTCGAGCGCTTCGGACCGCCAATTCCAGCGGACGCTGGTGATGGCAGGCCGCCGGATTTTGCCACCCAATGCGAAGCTTTGCTGGCGATCAGGCCGCCGATTGTTTCCTCAGTGATGGGCCTTTATCCGCCTGCTTTTGTCAGGCGGCTCAAGCAAACCGGCGTGACCTGGTTTGCGAACATCTCGACGGTAACGGAGGCTCGCGCCGCAGAGGATGCGGGAGCCGATGTTGTGGTCGCCCAAGGTATGGAGGCCGGCGGGCATCGTGGCTGTTTCAATGCGGCGGAAGCAGAGCGCCAGCAGGTCGGTTTGTTTGCACTACTGCCCGCCGTTGTCGATGCGGTCAAAATCCCGGTCGTTGCCACGGGCGGCATCGCCGACGGTCGCGGAGTTGCTGCCGCCCTCCTCCTTGGCGCCAGCGCGGCGCAGATCGGGACCGGCTTGCTGCGATGTCCGGAGGCGAAGCTGCATCCGGCATGGGCCGACTCACTGTCGCGCGTGGCGCCGGAGGACACGATGGTGAGCCGCGTATTCAGCGGGCGCGCCGGGCGCAGCATCGCCACCGAATACGTACGCGCGGCGGTGGCACCGGACGCCCCGCCGCCGGCGCCTTATCCGGTGCAGCGCGCTTTGACCGCCACCATGCGCACCGAAGCGCAAAAAGTTGGCGACGCCAGCCGCATGCAGGTCTGGGCCGGACAATCGGCTCGGCTGGCGCGCGCTGAGCCCGCCGGCCAAGTGCTCCGGGAAATCTGGGACAGCGCGCGCGCTTTGCTTGGATGGAGTGCTTAAACCAGAGCGGCGTAGACGAGATTGCGGAACAGGTAGCGGAAATAGTCGCGCTGCCCCGGCCCCTGAATCATCATGATCGCGAACAGTTCTTCCTGCGGCGCGATCCAAAACACCGTACCGGCAAGGCCGCCCCAGAAGAATTCGCCTGGTGTGCCGGGCGTCGGTCCCATCCCGACCTCGCGTCGCACCGCGAATCCGAGCCCGAAGCCGTGTCCGGGCGGGAGCAAGTTGGGATTGACGATGCGGACG
The DNA here is from genome assembly GCA_049679485.1 of Xanthobacteraceae bacterium. Lineage (GTDB taxonomy): Bacteria > Pseudomonadota > Alphaproteobacteria > Rhizobiales > Xanthobacteraceae > BOG-931. The sequence continues at coordinate 1,328 of JBAUGC010000729.1, read as the reverse complement.
CCGGGTCCGAGGTGATCGGCGGTCATAAATTCCAGGGTCTTGCGCCCAATGAAGCGCGTGTTTGCGAGCGTACCGCCAAGATAAAGCATCTGGGCGAAGCGCGCATAATCATCCATCGTCGAGAACAGACCGCCTCCGCCCGATTCAAAACGCGGTGCGGAGGGCATTTCGACCAGTTGTACCGGCTTGCCGTTGTCCGGGTCGTTCGCAAATGGCTCGACAAGGCGCTCGCGTTTGTCGACCGGCAAATAAAAAGCGGTATCGCGCATGCCTAGCGGTGCCAAGATACGATCTCTCACAAACGCGCCCAAGGTCTGCCCAGAGACGACCTCGACGACGCGGCCGATAACATCGGTGGAGTGACTGTAATTCCAGGCGGCGCCCGGCTGATCGATCAGCGGCAACTTGGCAAGTTCGACAACAAATTCGGCGGTGGTGAGATCGCGGGTGAGAAACGTTTTGGCGTTGGCTGGATCCGGAGCGAACAAGTCCGCCTGACCGTAAAGACGCTGCACCGGCGAATTGCCGGTAAAGGCGTATGTCAGTCCGGATGTATGCCGCAGCAGGTCCTGAATTGTGATTCCCCGCTCGCTTGGCTCCAATTCGAGTTTGCCGTTTCTCACCACGCCGACTTTAGGGCTCGCCATTTCGGGTACGAATTTGGCAATCGGATCGGCGATGAACAGCTTTCCTTCCTCGACGAGCATCATGAGCGCGACCGAGACGATCGGCTTGGTCATCGAATAGATGCGGAAAATAGCGTCGGTGCCTAGCGGTGGTCCGCCGGGCCGTAGCGCGCCGACGTCTTGCCGATAGGCGACCTTGCCGCTCCGGGCGATCATCATGGAAACGCCGGGCACGTGGCGCGAATCGACTTCGCGCTGCATCGCCGCGGTCAGTCTCGCGAGGGCGGCGGGCGAAAGCCGGACCTCGTCGGGGTCAGCCGTGGGCAGGGCGGCAGAGAAGCGTGTGCGATTGTCGTTCACGGTAAATCTTGCGCCTTGTGATCGGATCAAGTCGAACACTGCCCCAGTCCAGACTTGCGCGCAACGCCGACAATTGAAAGCCGGCTTGGCGCTAAGTAATCATGTGCGCAGTCGGAGTGGATGTTTGGCTGAGCTCAATCGCGTCTATCTATTTTACAATTATCGCCTTGCTGCGGTCCTGGCTCATAAGTACGGCAGCAATGACGACCGCGCCTTTGATGACCATCTGCAAGTATTGATTGACCCCCAGAAGATTCAGTCCGTCGTCTAGTATCGTTATTATGAGCACGCCGAGCAACGAACGATGGACGCCGCCGACTCCGCCGGAGAGCGATGTTCCGC
>JBAUGC010000728.1:0-8836 GCA_049679485.1 Xanthobacteraceae bacterium | reverse complement strand
CAATAGCGCTGCTCCATCAGGTACACGTTGAATCAGATCGCCATCTGCGGCGGCGGTACATAAGGAAAGCCGCGGAAATTCGCGAGATTGTTGAATTTGGCGTTACAGGTGCCGGGAGTGTGGTCGCAGCCAAAGTAGACTGTGAAGCCGTCGCCGGTGGCGGGTACGCTCTCCAGCGGATAAAGCAGTGTCAGCGAAGTGCCGGCGGCAACCGAGCCCACGGTCGCGGTGGCTCCGGCGTTGACTCCAGAGGTGAACGTGATCGTGCCCTGCTGTAAATTCAGGCTGGCACCGGACCAGTTGATAACGGAAGCCGTCGATCCGGAACCGACCGTGCCGCTGCTGCCGAAGGTGTTTTGCACTAAGGTGCAGCCGGAATCGTAGAGCGTGTGCAGGCATGTCGGCTGATAGACGTTGCGCGGCATGTCGATGTCGAGCAGTACCAGATCGGAATTGACCGTGAGCTTGGCGCTGGTCCGCCCGATCTCGTCGATGACGCCCAGCCGGCCCTTGAACAGCGTCACCGAGCCAATCGCGGTGCCGCCGATGACGTCGGAGAAAAACACCCGGTCGCGCCCGATCTCGCAGCCGTCGAACGAGCCGTCGCGCAGCGCCTGCAGGAAAGGTGCGCCGCCGGTGATCGTGTCGTTCGATAGCGCCGCGACCGTAATCTGCTGCTGGTCGACTTCGAGACCCACCGAAGCCTTGTACTTGAGGCCATCGACCAGGATTGAATTCGCGAGATAAATGTTGCCGTTGTGGGTGAAGGTCACATCCACATTGGTGTAACAAAGGATCGTTCCCGACAGCATCGTGAACGTAAAGATATCGGCCATAATCAGCGGCATGTCGGGATTGGCGCGCGCGTTGTTGAGATAGGTGACGAGCGCTGATGATGCGGGCTTCATGTTGTTTTATCCGCCCAGCCAGCTTTTGACGCTGCGGAATTTCATGCTGTCGAGCTTCCACAGGTTCGACATGAACTCCTCGAAATCCATCTGGTCGTCGAGAAAGCGGCAGTTGAAGGCGTAAGAAAAGTCGGCCGAAACCGTGACGCCACTGTGCGGCGCTGCGGTGAACGTCAAGGTGTTCGGCGCGGTGAGGCTGTAAGTGCTACCGGATGGCGCGACGCCGTTGAGATAGACGTTGGCAACGTTGGTCACCCAGCTGATCGGCTCAAGGAAGCCGCCAAGCGTCCGCATCATTGTGAACGCTGTGGTTGTTCCGTTGCCGGTCGCAAATGCCTGGCTGGCGACGGTGTTGTCGTCTGGGTCGGTGTAGAGGAAGGTCCCGAACTGCCCCTGCAGCTGCAGGAAGAAGCCCATGAGGCTTTGCAGACTCGACGATCCCAGTCCGGCGAACGCCGCGGTCGAATTCGAGGCGAGACCGTTGTAGACCGCCTCGAACTCGTAGAGCGGATACTCCATCAGTGCGACCCGCACTTCGCGGCCAGAGGCATGCGAGGCGACCCGCGTGGAGAATCCCGGTTTCTTATGCCGCGACCAGGAAAGTCCGGTCAGGCTTGGCAGCGAAGGCGGCACAGTCATGATCGCACCGTGCGCAGCTTCAGCGACTGCAGCGCATAGAGCTTGGACATGAACTCCTCCGCATCCGCGCTGTCGTCATCGAAACGACAGAGGAAGTACCAGCCGAAGTCGGCGGTTATGGCGGCCCCCGAAGGCGGCATGGTCGCAAACGTTACCGATGGCGCGGACGCGGTCTCGTTTACGGTGTAATTGCCACTCGCCTGCACAATTCCGTTGAGATAGACGGCCGATACCGGGCCGACGTTCGCCGGGGTGAACGCGTAGCCGCCAATCGTGACCGCGAAGAAGAACGTTGCCGTCGATCCGTCGCCTGTGCCGATGGCCTGCGCAGCCACGGGCGAGAGAGTCGGCGGCTCGAAATAGAAAGACGCGCCCTCACCCAGGCACTGCTCGAAGAAGCCGATGATCTCCTGGAGCTCGGCGTTCGGCGACACCATGCGCAGAACGTCGTAATTCAGTTCGATCGACCACAACGGCGCGACATACTTTGCCGTGCGAACCTCGCGGCCGGAAGCGTGCAGCGCCGATCCGGTCGAAAATATCGGCGCATATGCTGTCGACCAGCCGAGCGTCGGCACCACCGGAAATGACGCATACGGTCCGGGCACGGGCGGCGTGTCCGGCAACGGCACCGGCAGGAACGGACCCTTGCCGGCGAGCCAGTTACCTGCCGGCCAGTTGCCGGCGTCGCCCCAGACGCCGGTCAGCTGGGGAAACGTCGGGAACGGGCGCGCGTCCCAATTCCAGACCGACATGAACGCGGTCTGGATCATCGGCACGCCGCCGACGGTCTCGTTGTTGCCGTCGGTCACCCAATATTCGTAGACCGCCTCCAACGCGAGCAAATACAGAAGGTCATCGCGCCGCGGCCAGTAGTTTCCGGTGACACTCGCGCTCGGATCCCAGATTGACCAGAATGGCGTTCCGCTCTCTGTCGAATTTGGATCGTAGAAAACGTTCGGCTGATTGGTGCCTTTGTCGCACGCCGGAAAGCCGTATTCGGCAAAGATGATCGGCTTCGAGTTGGGCACCCACTCCGTGTACGGTCCCTGCGGCGCCCAGGCGCCGCTCAAATTGGCATAGATCGCCTGGTGCTGATTGTTCCACCACCAGCGCAGCTGCTTGTTGGCAAGAAGCTGCTGATTTGCGGAATAGGCATTTCGGGATTGCGAAAGCCTATCGCCATCCGGACGCGAGACGCGCAGGTCCGTGCCATTCGGATCGAAGCCGATGCCAAGATTGTTGCTGTCGTTATAGAACCAATTGAAATACTGACCGCCTTCGATGTTCGCCTTCAGATACGGGATGCTCCAAATACTTGGCTGACCGGTCATGCCAAGGCCGTTGAACGTCGCCGAGTTCGGCGGCCAATTGCCGCTTGGCGAGGGCACGAGCCAGTTCTGCGCATCGAGACCGCCATCACCGGTCGTCCAGTCGGACAGCGGCAGATAATTGTCGAACGAGACTACATCAATGTTGTTATGCGCATAGAGCTGGTCGAGGTGCGGCCACTGACCGTTCTCTCCCGGATGCTGATAGCCCATCCACACCGACCAATCTGCGGAGTAGGCAATCAGGTTGTGCAGGTTCACGGTGTCTTTGGTGAGCGAAGCTGCGTCGAACACGCTGCGAACGTCGTCGGCAAGCTGCATCAGGCCGGTGACGAATGGGTAATCCCAGGTGACCTTGCCATCACCGCCGGTCGCGCCGGCCTTGGTCCAGGCCGGCCCGCGGATGGTCTCGATGCCGCGAAACTCCGAGCCGAGCAGAAACAGATCGACGCCGCCCGCGACCACGCAGAGGTTGGCGTAATGCAGGATCATCCGCCGGAAAGTGAAATCCGTCGGCGATCCCGAATAGCCGACGGTCAGATTGACATTATCCTGGGTGAAATCGGACGTCGTCGCAGCGCCGAGGAAATTGTTCACCGCCGTAGTCGCGGCACTGGAAATATCACTTCCACTATAGGTGATGCGGCCGCGCCAGGGTTCGCCCGACGCGGTCATGAGGATGAACGGATAGAAGACAACCCGCAGCCCGCGCGACTTCAGATCGCGGATGCAGCGGACGATCGATTGGTCTGACGGCGTGCCGCCATAGATGAACGCGTTTCCGATCTGCGGGATCGGGATCAGGCCCGCCGAGAACTGCGTCAGGCTCGAACAGCGCCAAACGTCAGAGCCGCCGGACGCCTGCTTGAAGGTTCCGTTGATATACGTCGTCGAAGGGTAGATTTGGCAGGCGATGATATCGGTCGAATTGCTAAACCAGGCAACGACCAGCGATACCGTCGTGCAGCCCGGATACTCCGCCTGAAGATCGTTGATCGAGATCGTGTAGTCAGTGGTCGAGCCGGTACCTGCCGCCGGACCGCCGTTGGCGTAGCGATTGATAGAGCTGAGCGTCGATTCCGTGACGCGCTGACCGAGATAGGCAATCGTGTCGTAGGTAAACTCGCCGGTCGATGGCAACAGATTGACGCCGGGGATGTAGCCCATTGCTTTGGCCTGCGCTCACAGCCGCCACGCCGACCCTGCTCGCGCAGGCTGTCAAGGATGGATTGCGCGCAGGCCGAGATGAGCGCCGCGTTTAACGGCGTCGTTAATCGCGCGCATCAACTGCCTCTGGTTGTTGTTAAAGAACCGATCGACGCTCTGCGAGTCGAGCGCCGAGACGCTGATGCTCACCGGAGCGTGGATCTGCGTTCCAACACCGGTTCCAGTAAATGGTCCTGAGCCCCGCGCCGCCGGGATGATGGTTTCGCCGGGATGGATCAGCGCCAGGCCGCCGCGCACGACGTAATCGGTGCCGACGTCGAAAATCGCCGCCGCTGACACGGACGCTTGTGCCGCCGCAGCCGGGCCAGCGGCCGCTGGACCCATGGTCGGCGCCAGAAAGGCGAACACGCCGGCGAAGGTTTGCGCCGCGTCGGTCATGATCGCCTGCAGCGCATTCGCTACATTGGCGAGAATGCCGGAGCTCGCGGCGCCTTGTTCGACCGCAGCCCGCGCCGCCGCCCCGCTCGTGGTTGCAGTGGTTTGCGCCAGCTCGGCAGCGAGCCATTTGACCACCATGGTCTCGCACATTTCGATGAACTTGATGATGATGTCGCCGAGGATGTTCTTGAACGCCTGCGACCAGCTGGTGGTGCCGGCAAGAAGCCCGCGAAGCTGCGAGTTGAAGGCGTTCTCGATGGTCCCGAGCGACGCGGTCCATACCTGCTGCTGTTGTGCAATCGCCTGCTCGTCGAGCTTGATCATGTCGGTGCGGTGCTTTTCTTCGAGCGCGGCCATCTGATTGATGACATTCAAGCGTTGCTTGACGCTGAGATCGCCGAGCGCGGCCTCCTGCTGCAGCAGGTTCAATTCAGCCTCGTATTCCTTTTGCGTCTCGGCCTCGAGTATGGCGAATTTCTGATTTTGCGTGATCTGGAACTGGTTCGCCTCGGCGTCGAGGACAATCTTCTGTTCGGTCAATCCCTGACGCAGAAGCTTGATCTCCGCGCCGACTTCGCGGACTTGCAGCGCACTACGCGCGGCTTCGGTGCCGAGCTCGCCAAAATCCTTGACGACCTGGGAAAGCATGTCCGCCGGCAGCGCGCCGCCGAATGCCGCGCTCAACCGGCCGAGGCTGCCGTCGAGATTGCGTACCGGCGCGGTCAGCCCGCTCAGCGCGTCACGGACCTGGGCGATGCCGTCGATGGCTTCGTCTGCGGACGCGGTGAAGCTAATTTCAACCTGATTGTCGTCGGCCATTGCTGAACCTGTCACTCACTTTATCGTACCGTTCGGAAACATGGCGATCAGCGCATCGTAATTTCTCGACGCTCGCGCCCGCGGCTTGTGGCCGAGGGCCGCGGCGGCCATGCGGCGCAGCGGCGGAAAATCCGCCCAGGCGCGATGCAGGTCCTCGAGGAAAGCGATGTCGACCTGATCGAGCACCTGGTCGCGGGTCCAGTGCAGTTCGATCACGAGGTCGGCGACGAGCGCGCGCCAGTCGACGCGGTCGAAGCGCTCGCCGCCAACATTTCCCCCGCAGTTGTGGCTCCCCCCGAAGCGACGGCTTCGCCGGCTTCCACCCGCCGGCCGCCCGCTTGCTCGATCACCACCGGCAGAGCGGCGACCAGTTCGGCAATGGTGATGGGCAAGTCGAGAAATTCATCGCGCGTCAGCCGCGGATGCGCGCGGCGCAGTCCGTGCCAGAGCACTTCTGCCAACGGCGCGAGCCGCTCGCCGGACAGGCTGTCCATGCCGATCGCCGACAGCTTCGGCACAAAGTCGGCAATGGCAAGGATCTGCCGCAGCGACAGCGGCGCCACCACCCATTCGCGGCCGCCGAGCTGCACGGTGCGGGCACCGAGCAAGTCGAGTTTTTCGTCGTATTCTAAGCTCAAGCGATTTCTCCTAGTTCTCACCAGTCCCCCAGTGTGGAGGCCCAAGACGGGGCTGTCGCTTGCGAAGCCAGCAAGCGCGATTCGACGCGCGATTCATCTATTTTCAAGAATCCTGCCTTGCCTAATCACTTTTCACGGAATATAATTGTTTTTCAGAACTCGGACCGCCTGATAGTTTGATTTCCCGAGAAGGCAGCGTTTTTCATGAACCAGCGAAGCCCCAATCGCTTTTCAGAGCCAGTTACGATTTTTCACGAGCGGCGATTGCCCGAACGAGCCAAACCCGCGGGCTACGCAGCTCTTATCGATGCCTTCCTCGCCGCCCCGTACGGACCTTCAGTCCCATTGCCGCGACAACTCTCGGCAATTGGCAGCCGCCATCGAAATTTCGAAACGCCGGAATGGCGCCTCTATACACCGAGACACGAACCTCAGCCGAGCCTTGAAGGTCATCTCACTTTTGCATTGAAGTACGAGGGACTGGATCTCGCCGTACTCAAGCGCCTGTTCCTCGCCGTCAGCCCTGCCGACGTGGAAGCGATTGTGCGCGCGAAGCCCACCGGGAGTTACGCGCGCCGGGTCTGGTTCCTCTACGAATGGCTTACCGGAAAAAAACTCAATCTTCCTTCGGCCGAAATGGGCAGCTACGTTCCCGCCCTTGATCCTGCTCAACAGTACGGAACGGCCGGCGAAAATTCATCGCGTCACCGGGTCAGAAACAACCTTCCGGGCACTCCTGAGTTCTGCCCCTTGGTCTTTCGCACCCCGGCGATCGAGCAATTCGTTGCCATGAATTTGGCTGAGTGTGCGCGCGAAGTGGTGGCTCACGTACCGCGCGATCTTCTCGCCCGCACCTCCGCATTTCTTCTGCTTAAGGATTCAAAGGCAAGCTATGTCATCGAGGGAGAACGACCGCCGCAAGATCGTATTCAGCGGTGGGGACGGGCTATCGGCGAGGCCGGACGCTCGCCACTCAGTGTGGACGAGTTACTACGGCTCCAGCGGATCGTGATCGGCGACGAACGATTCGTGCGTCTCGGTTTGCGCACCGAAGGCGGATTCGTCGGCGAGCATGATCGCCAAACCCACCTGCCAATTCCCGATCATATAAGCGCTCGCCCCGAGGACCTCTCTTTTCTCGTTGATGGAATGATCGCTTTCGATCGGGGCGCTGTGGAACACTTGGACGCGGTAGTCGGCGCGACAATACTCGCCTTCGGATTTGTCTACATTCACCCGTTCGAGGACGGGAACGGACGGATTCATCGATATCTCATTCACCACGTGCTTTCACGGTTCGGATTTAGCCCGTCCGGTGTTCACTTCCCCGTATCCGCCGCGATCCTTAGCAGGATTGACGAGTATCGCTCGGTTCTGGAGAGTTATTCCCACAGACTCTTACCCGTCATTCAATGGGAGCCAACGGAGAATCACAATGTTCGCGTTCTGAATGACACAGCGGACTTCTACCGATTTTTCGACGCTACGTCCCATACCGAATTCCTTTATGCCTGCGTACGCCAAACTATCGAGCAGGATCTGCCGAATGAAACCAAGTTTTTGGAGAACTTCGATCGCTTTCGCACACTCGTTGAATCTATCGTCGATATGCCCGATAGAACGCTCGATAACCTGTTGGGCTTCCTGCGGCAAAATGAGGGAACTCTCTCCAAGCGCGCTCGCGAGAAGGAATTCGCGGCTTTAACTGATGACGAGACGCGCAGAATCGAACAAGCATATGTCGACCTGTTTGGTGCCGCTGGGGACAAGGAAGCAGTTAGATAACTGCTGGGGAAATCTCCCACAAAGCGGGAAAAGAAATCGGCAGTCTCGTTATTCGCTCAAGCTGATGGTGCCGATGTTGTTCGAGGCATCCGCGATTGCCTGGAAGTCGAATTCGGCGACGGTGAATTTCTGGTTGGAGAACGGCAGCGACAGCTTCGAGGAGACGCAGGCGTTGAGCTTCACCAAAAGGTCCTTGCTGGTGCCGAAATAGTTGAAGGTCTCTTTCAGCGAGATTTCGAACATTGGCAGCGGCCCGGTGAGCTGGTTCGCCAGGCTGATCTTGTTGCCCGAGGCGACCGTGTAGCTGTAATAAATCAGTACCGCGGCGCTGTTGTCGGCGGAGTTGAAGGTGTAGACGCCGCTCGCCACGCTGTATTGGCCCTGCGCCGGGGAGGAGGCGACCGGAGTCAGCTGCACGCCGGTCGCGGCATAGAAGACGCCGTAATCCTCGACGAAGGTCGACGCATTGGCGACGGTGACCGACCCCGAAGAAACAGTGTCGGTCTCGCCGGTGGTCATTTCCAGCATGCTGTTGGCGGTGAGCGTCTGCCCGAGGAACAGATTGTTGATCTGCGTCGCCTGCAGCCGGGCGAATTTGGCGTTGCCGGCGATCTTGAATTCGCCACCGCCGGCCGCGACCGGCATGCTGTACTGGCCGAGTAGCGTCTCGACCTTCCGGTCGAAATCAATCGACACATCCTGCAAGGTTCCGAGCAGGCACGGCGGCGTCCCGGTGATGTCGGTGCGTTTGCCAATAAGCGTGCCACTGCCGAAGGCGTATTGGGTCATGAGTGGGTCTCCTGTGTAGGTGGGTTAGCCGCGAGGCGGCGTACCCACCGGAGATTGACGGCGCGGGCGATGTGATGAAATTCGGCGCCGCCGAGGTAAGCCGCCGGCCAGTGCAGGGCCTGCTCCATTCGGGCGATTTCAGCGGGCGACGGCGGGATGCGAACGCGGTTGCGCAAAGCGCGCCATGGCTTCGAGTTCGTGGGTCTCGATCTGCGCATTGAGATCGCCGCGGTCGTAAACGTAAAACGGCATGGAATTGACGTAGCCGCGCGGGCGCGTGGCGATCGGCAATCGCGCCAGCGTACGAAACGCTTCCTCCATC
>JBAUGC010000727.1:0-4605 GCA_049679485.1 Xanthobacteraceae bacterium | reverse complement strand
TGTTGCGATCGGTAGTGAGTTCAGCCGAACGCCTCAGGTCGAGGGTTGTGCTTCACCGACTAGCACCCGGCGTGAGGACCGCTTAAAGTGTTTCCCGAGGTGGTTTGCGGGTTGTTCGACGAGATTGTACGTAAGCCACGAAAGAAGCATCGAGGCGATAAAGACCACGATCGCGCATGTAAAGATAACGAAGATGGGAGCAAGGCGCATCAGATCCGCTTTGCACAGGTAAAACGTACCGATAAAGGCGACCAGCATTGGCAAATGGACAATGTACAGCGAATAAGAGATTTTGCCGATGAATATCGCAAATCCGCTGCTGAAAAACCGTGGCGGTCCGCCGGCAGCCAGCGTCCCGACCAACACCGTCGCGCTTAGGCCTTCGAGAAGGTGCTGTGCGTACAGCGCCAAATTGTTTTGCGATCCCATGATCGGCTCAAGCAGCGCCGTATTCCCGAGCAGCGACCCGATGTACGTACCGGGTCCGATCAGGGCATGAGCGAAAATCAGCACCACAGCCGCGATGCAGCCGTGAAAGGCGCGGTACCGAAAGCCCGCTGCGAAGGCGAAATAAGCCAACACGCCAAGCGGAAAGCAAAAAATGGTCATGCTGCTCATGTGACTCAGCGGCGTCGGCCGGACGGGAACGAACGGCAGCGCCAGGCCGCCGACGACGAGCAGCGCCAAAATTTCGAATTTCCTTTCGCTCTTAGTCAACAAGGCCAGCCAAACCAGCAAGGGCATCACGAGGCTGCCGGCCAATTCGACATGCAATGTCCAGTAGGCCGGATTTACCGAGTTGTCCCACAGCAGCAATGCGCCGGGCAGGTCCTCAATCCGCGCCCTGTCACTGACGTCGACAAAATTAGATAACGGGAGCGCCTTCCAGTTGAGTACGCCGCGCCGCCCGAATTCCGCGGCCAAAATCATCAACAGCAGGCCCATGATCGCCATTGGCATGATTCGGAACAAACGACGCACATAGAACGTGATGACGTCCTGCCGTTTGCTGTGAGTGCCAAGGATGGAATGCGTCAGGACAAAGCCGCTCAAGACAAAGAACAGAATCACCGGCGCGCGTCCACTGATCGGGATCAACAAAATGTCGTATGCGTCGCGGCCGAGAGGGTCGTTTTCGACAAGCGGGCGCCAAGCAGCGATACAGTGCACGATTACAACCATAGAGGCGGCGTAACCCCGAAGCACTTGAAGTTCAGCAAAGCGGGTCGATGCTGTTATATTGTTCGGGCTACCGCCGCCGGGCGATTGTTCTGTCATGTGCGTCTATGGTCGCGGCAGCCATGCGGGGCGACGCGTCGCCGGTGGTCAGCCGAATCTGTCCGTGCATGTGTTGCAGCGCTCGTCATGGTGCAATCAACGCACGGAGTGCATAACGCGCGCGCTCATCGGCGGGATACCGGTTCGCAAGAATCACCCGGTCTGTTCGCTTCGGAAGGGTCGGCGGCTCGGGAAATACGCTGTAGCGGGCCCACGCCATCAGCCGCGGCGCGGCGATCGGCACGGTGCCACGGTGCAGTTCCATAGGGATCCTCAAGAAACATCGTGCCCGCGGGCCCGCTGATCGTCTCCATCAGGAACGACAGGTGGCGCTCGTACAGGTCTGTAAAGCCGAGACCATCGCGTTCGAGTCCAAAGAACTGGCGTTCATCGCAGTCGATCGCGCGCGATCGCAGCATCGCAGCAAGGGCGGCCGGGCTTGGCGTGCCGCGTATATACTGATGGGCGCCTCGGCCGACATCCGTGTCCGTCAAATAAATAAACAAAGCACAGAATTTCGGGTGGCTCATGTCGCGATGAAAGTCCTGGCCGTAGCTCGGCTCGCCCGGCTGCGGAAAGGACCAGTAGGCGTTGAGCGAGAACAGCATAGGCCGCGCACCGAGAAACGCTTCCACCGCATCCAAGACCACGGGCGCCGTGATCGTCTCCAACAGATGAGGCGCCGCAAAGATTTCCTCTTGAGTGTAGGTACCGAAGGAGAATCGGCGGGCATCGCCTCGTGGATCGCGGCGGACGCCGTCGCCACCCTGCAGTATTTCAACATGCTTGTTGAGACAGGGCATCGACTCAAAATAACGGACAACCTCGCCTGCCTGTTGGGCGGGCATTGCGGGCACTAATTTTGAATATCCGATCGCCGCCATTTCGGCGGCGACTTGTCTCGCCAACTCGCTCGGCGGCGCAGTTGGGTAGGCTTCGCGCACGGCGGCGGCGAGCAACTCTGCCAGCGCCTCGCGCGACTCGGGCGGGAGCACCCGCACTTTTGGGCTGTTCCATTCGCAAACAGATTTGGCGAAATGGCGCGCAGCGTGATCATCTTTCGGCACATCCTCGGCGACGTGCCGACGTCGGAGTATGGCGCCCAAATTCACCGCAATCCCCCCAACCGGACCCAAGACCTTTAAGTGTAACAGGCGAGGCTCGGAACAACAATCGGTGCTGCCGTCGCTGTCGCCGACCGCAACGTACGGAGCTTCTGACCGACCGGAGCGCAATCGCAAGGGCCGGTACTCCGACCGTCCTGCAAAACGCCCGCTTGATCGCAAGGTTTGCTCCCGACATGCTGTCACGCTATGGGAGAAATGGGCGGCGACGCGCATCGTCCGCTACGCATGTTGCGTTTTGCTGAGTACTGACGGAATTCCGCTAAACGGGACAAACTATGGACCTGCGAAAGTTTAATCCGACGCCCGCGCAGATTGATCGGGCGCGCGAACTTATCCTGCGCGGTTTGCTGGGCTACCAACCGTGGCTATTTGCCGACGATTTCGAGTGCGGTGTAGGGCTCGAATTTGAACGAGATGAGCCGATCGGCATCATTTATCTCCCCGCGGTCGAACCACCGAAGGCGCTCCGTTTCGTTGCGGCCGACGACTTGCCGAGCTTTCGCGCCGCAAATGCACGCCTGCGAAAGCTCTACGACGGGGTAGCCGATCGGCTTTGCGCGGCGCTTGGCGGCATTGCGGGATCGACAACCCTCGATGTTGGCTGCAACACCGGCTACATGCCGATCGCGTTCTGGCGTCGCGGTGCTTCGCGCGCGGTCGGCTGTGACCGAGAGCCCGGTTTCTCCGCCAGTTTCTCTCTGCTTAATGAAATTATCGGCTCAAAGGCGTCCTTCATGTCCGCTCGCTACGATCCGCATCTCCGTGCCATTCCGAACGTGGAGCCGGCTGATGTGGTGACGTCGTTTGCCGTAGTATGCCATCTTAGCGATCCGCTTCAGCACCTCGCAGCGCTTGGCGATCTGGCCCGCAAGGCGTTGTTCGTCTGGACCATTGTCAACGAGGACGACAACATGACGATCCACTTCGGCGAGCCGCGCCGGCACTATAAGGAGGATCGTTTCCCCGACTGTTTCGACAACCGCATTCTGCTGTCGCGCAGCCTGATGCATCGATCTTTCGAGCTGCTCGGCTTTAAGAAGATTATCGAACTGCCGGGCGGTGGCGACGACCTGCCAAATTTCTCGGTGCGGGGTGTTCCTTTTTATGGCCTGCTTGGTCTGCGCTGAGGGCGACGCGGCCATCTCGACGAGGAAGCAACGGTATGGCCAACACGTCGACGAATACTGACTCGGCCGCCGGGCCGGAACAACCGGGCGCTAGGTCAGTGATTCGGCAGAATCCGAAGCCGGTTTTCAGCGGCGAATGGGTCGCGTTCGCGCTCTCCGATCAGATCGCGCTTGCCGAGTTGATCCGCCGCGTGGCGCGGTCAGGCTGTCGAATGGCGGAAGTTGGAAGCTGGCTCGGGAACGGCAGCACACAGGTATTCCTGAGGGAACTCGAACCGTTTGAGGGCGCTGAGGTTTTTTGCATCGACACCTGGCAGGGCTCGAGCAATGTTCAGCGGCATCTCGACTTCGTCGCGCAATACGATGCTTACGGCACATTTCTGCACAACGTGGCGTCGGCCGGCAGCCGGACCAAATTGACGCCGATTCGAGCGGCCAGCGTCGCCGCCGCTGACAGTTTCGCCGATGGCTCTTTGGACTTCGTATTTGTCGATGCCGATCACAGCTATGAGGCGGCTAAGGCCGACATTGCGGCTTGGCGATCGAAAGTAAAGCCGGGCGGGATTCTCTGCGGCCACGACTGCGAGCTGCGCGTCACCGCCGACAATCGTTCCGTCCTTTTGGCCAACATCTCCAGCGACGGCTGCGAAATTCCCGGCGCGCGATTTCGGCATGTTCATCCGGGAACCGTGCTGGCCGTCGACGAAGCCTTTGGCGGAACTGCTCGACTGTGGGCCGAAGCAACATTGACTCTCCCCGACGGGACGCACGGGCGATCCTCAATCTGGTGGGTTGTGCAACGCAAGGGCGCCGGTTTCTTTTCGCGATTATTCGGACAGGCGTCCTGATGTTGATTGCCGGCCTTGAGGCATGGCCTTCAATGAGGGTCCGGTGCAATTTAATTGGTGGTGCCCGGTAAAGCGTTCCGGCAAATCGCCATAGGCTCGGCGCGAAGCGGATTTGCGCTGCTGTTGACCTGCTGGCTCGCGAGCCCGCTACGCGCCGCCGCAATCGACGCCGCGCGAGGCGCTGCCGGAATCTCCGAAGGGCGATCCTGCGGCAGAGGTTCGGCG
>JBAUGC010000726.1:0-2017 GCA_049679485.1 Xanthobacteraceae bacterium | reverse complement strand
GTGCTGCGCGGGCCGCTGCCGCCAGGCCGGCACGCCCGTCGGCGAAAACACCTCGCACCGCCAAAGCACCCTCGACACCCGAGTCGCGTTCGGCGGCCGCTCTGGCGCTTTCCTCAGAACCGGTTTTCGACGAAGGCACCTATCAGCGCATCAAAGAGGCGCTGTTCAGCTACTCGGCGATCCAGGTGCGCGGCGGCTGGCCGGCGCTGCCCGCGGACGCTAAGCTCACCCCCGAAGCCACCGGGCCGACGGTCGCGCTGCTGCGCCGGCATCTGGTCATCTCCGACGACCTCGCGCCGGAGCAGGAGCAGGGCGATACTTACGACGCGGCCGTCGTCGAGGCGGTCAAACGTTTCCAGACCCGGCACGGACTTGAAGCCACCGGCAATGTCGATGCCAAGACTTTGAAGGCGATAAACGTGCCGGTCGCCGAGCGCATCAAGCAGCTCGAAGCTTCGCTGGAGCGGCTCTTCGGCATGGATTTCGTTTTTGCCGAACGCTACGTGGTCGTCAATATTCCCGCCGCGTTTGTCGAGGCCATCAGCCACGATAAGGTAGAACGCCGCTACCGCGTCATCGTCGGCAAAATCGACAAGCCGTCGCCGACGCTCACCGCTTTCATCACCGCGGTTAATCTCAATCCGACCTGGACGGTGCCGCTATCGATCACCAAAAGCGAGATCCGGGCTCACATGCGTCGCGACCCGACCTATCTCAGCCGCATGCATATGCGTGTGCTCGGCGCCCGCGACGAGGAGATCGATCCGCAAACCGTCGACTGGTCGTCCGATCGTTCGCCCAATTTTACCGTCCGCCAGGATTCCGGCGGCTTCAACGCGCTGGGCAATCTCAAGATCGACATGCCCAATCCGTATTCGGTGTACATGCACGACACCACGACGCGGAATCTGTTCGCCAACGATTACCGTTTCGACTCTCATGGCTGCACGCGGGTCGACAACGTGCGCGATCTCGCCGCCTGGATTCTCGAGGACGTGCCGCCGTGGAATCGCGCCGCGATCGATGCCGGCATCGCCGCGGGCGGTCTCAAGATCATCAACCTGCCGCACAAGATGCCGGTGGCCTGGGTCTACCTGACCGGCTGGGTGACGCGCGACGGCACCGTCCAGTTCCGCGAGGACGTCTACAAGCACGATCAGGAGCTCGACCGCGAGAAGCTCGACGAGACCGTACGCGCCGGCGGCTTCGTTGCGCCGATGCCGCGCGAGGCAGCAGCGGCTGAGGCAGCGCCGCGCGAGGTGAAGCAGGTTTCCAATCTCGACAGCCGCTGAGCCCTCGTCATTGCGAGCGAAGCGAAGCAATCCAGCGCGACCGGCGAGGTTCGGGATTGCTTCGTCGCGAGTTCATCATCGGGCCGGCCACTTCGGGCCGGACCAGTTGGCTCCTCGCGATGACGGCAGCTCCGAACATCGCCGATGCGCCTGGCGCTGAAACTTCATCCGCACTCACTTTGTGCGGCCGTCACTGGCGTCGAGGTTGACGTCACGCGCCAGCAGGATGGCAGTCTTTGCCTGTCCTACATCGTGACCGGCAAGATCGCCGATCTGCGCCTGCCGCCGGTGGCGGCATCTGCGCGGGCAGACGAGCTTTGGCGGAGCCACTGCTTCGAGGCTTTCATCTGCGCTGCGCCAGGCGCGGCGTATTACGAATTCAACTTCGCGCCCTCGACGCAATGGGCGGCCTATCGGTTCGACGGTTACCGAACGGGCATGCGGGTAGCGACAGAGATCGCCGCGCCGCGGATCGAGGTGCAATCGGCGCTCGAGTGCTACGTGCTGCAAGCCACGCTCGATTCGTCGAGCCTGCCACGCGATTCGGGATCGCGGCTTGGCCTTTCGGCGGTGATCGAAGAAGCCAACGGCCAAAAATCATATTGGGCGTTGGCGCATCCGCCGGGCAAGGCGGATTTCCATCATGCCGATTGCTTTGTGCATGAACTTTCACCAGCGTAGCGGCAATTTCCCCTCCCCCTTGTGGGAAGGGGTAGGGGTGGGGG
>JBAUGC010000725.1:0-2858 GCA_049679485.1 Xanthobacteraceae bacterium | reverse complement strand
GCTCGATCACGGCCGCGCTCTGCCGCAAGAAACCAAGACCTACGTGCTCCGCGTCACCGGCCGTTCCGCGGAGGCGTGGCGAAAATCGCCGTTGGATGATTCGCAACTGACATTCGCGAAGCCGCTGCCTTGCCGGCACATGCCGGCTTTCGCGGACCTGGAGCAGACCCAAAGGGAACAGGCCCTTGTGGAGCCAGCCTTCGAGCCGTCGCAACCGCAATCTGAAACAATCGCGCCGACGCACGAACGGGCGGCGACTGAAGCCAAAAAGATCGCACAACGAGTCACAAAGACGATCTCGTCGAAGGTCATGCAAAAAGCCGAGAAGACCTCCCGGAAGGCCGAAAAGGTCGCACTGTTGAGCGAGAACGCCGCATTAAAAAATGAGAAGAGGCTTTCGGCCGGCCATCATGTCATTGAGGAGCCGAAGGTTGCCCACTCGGGCCGCAACTTCCACTCAGGCAAGCACGAGGCAATCCGGCCTCAGCACGGACCGCATGAGAGGCGTAAGGTGGCGTGAAGCTCTCAATCGCAGCGGCTACCGACCGCCACTTTGCCGACGACTAGCGGTGCCTTTACTGGCGTGAGAATATAGCCTTTGCTCCCGCCGAGTTCTGGCCAAGACCGCAATGCATGCCAAGATCGGAGACGCGGTTCGCCGCAAGGAGGACGCGCGGCTCGTCACCGGTCGCGGGTGCTACAGCGACGACATTAATCTTCCGAACCAGGCCTACGCGGCCGTGTTGCGCGCGCCGCACGCGCATGCGCTGATCCGCGCCATCGATGTCGAAGCAGCGCGCGCCTTTCCCGGCGTGCTCGCGGTGCTGACCGGACACGACGCACTGGCCGCGGGATTAAAAGCAATCCCGCACCCTTGCGCCCCCGGCACGGCGCCCGACATCGTCCTGAAAAACCGTGACGGCTCTCCCGTTGTGGCAGCTCCACATCACGTATTGCCAGCCGATCGGATCCGCCACGTCGGCGCCGCCATCGCCTTCGTCATCGCCGAGACGATTACCGCGGCGAAGGATGCGGCTGAGCGCATCGTCGTCGACTACGACCCGCTCCCGGCGGTGATCGACGCCACGGCCGCGGTCGAGAACAGCGCGCCGCGGCTTTACGACGAGTTGCCGAACATCATGATCGACGCCGAAGTCGGCGACACCGCCGCGACCGGGGCAGCCTTTGCGCGAGCGGCTTACATCACTCGGCTCGAAACCCGGATCAATCGTGTCACCGGCGTGCCGATGGAGCCGCGCGCCGCGGTCGGCAGCTATGACCCGGCAAGCGGGCGTTACACGCTTTACGCCGGCTCAGGCGGCATTGTTCGTCAAAAGCGCGAGCTGGCCGCGATCCTGGGCGTACCCGAAGAAGCGGTACGGGTCGTCGCCCGCGACATCGGCGGCAATTTCGGCACGCGCAACAGTTTCTTTCCCGAATTCGCGCTGGTCGCCTGGGGCTCGCGACTGATTGGGCGCCCTGTGAAATGGACCTGCGAACGCCAGGAGGCATTTGTCAGCGATTACATGGGGCGCGATCTCACGGTCTCGGCCGCGCTTGCGCTCGACGCCGAAGGCCGCTTCCTCGCGTTGCGCAGCTCGAATCTCAGCAATGTCGGCGCCCACAGCGGATCTTATGTGCCGCTGGTGAAAGGCGTGGGATTGGCGACGGCCGGCTATCGCATCCCTCACGCGGAGATAAAAGCGCGCGCCGTGCTCTCGACCACAATGTGCACCACGCCTTACCGCAGCGCCGGGCGGCCCGAGGTGATTTACGTCATCGAACGCCTGATTGATAAAGCCGCTCAGGAGCACGGCTTCGACCGGCTGGCGCTGCGCCGGCGCAATCTCATCCCGCCGTCGGCGCTGCCCTACACCAACCCGCAAGGCATCACCTACGACAACGGCACCTATCGCACGGTGATGGACCGCGCCATGGAGCTTGGCGATTGGAAGGGCTTCAAACGCCGCCGCGCCGAAGCGCGCCGGCGCAAACGCCTGCGCGGCATCGGCCTGTGCAACTATCTGGAAACAACCGGCGGCTATCCGCGCGAGCGTGCCGATGTCACCGTGAGCCCGGAAGGCCGGGTCGATGTTGTCGTCGGCACCCTGTCGAGCGGACAAAGCCACGAGACAACTTTCGCCCAATGCGTAGCGGAATGGCTCGGCGTGCCGTTCGACGACGTGCATATCTTCGAAAGCGATACCGACATCGTGAAAGAAGGCGGCGGCTCGCATTCCGCGCGTTCCATGCGGCTGGCGGGAATCGTCATGGGCAAGGCCTCCGATCTCGTGATCGAGCGGGGCAAAAAGATCGCCGCAGACATGCTGGAAACCGCCGAGGACGACATCGCGTTTGCCGATGGCCGCTTCACGGTGAAAGGCACCGACCGCTCGGTCGGAATTTTCGAAGTCGCCCGCGCGGCCGCAAACGACAAATCCATGCCGGAAGATCTGCAGGGACCGCTCGCCGCGACCTGCGACGAAACCATCCGGCAACTCGGCTTCCCTTACGGCGCTCATGTCTGCGAGGTCGAAATCGATCCGGAGACCGGAGCGCTCGCGATTGTGCGCTATACGGCGGTCGACGATGTCGGCCGCGCCATCAACCCGATGGTCGTGGATGGCCAGACCCACGGCGGCGCCGCGCAGGGCATTGGCCAGGCGTTGTGGGAAGCATGCACCTATGATGCCGAGGGACAATTGCTGTCAGCCTCGTTCATGGATTACGCCATGCCGCGCGCGGACATGCTGCCGTCGTTTACGACCGACATAAGCCAGGTGCTGACCCCAAAGAACAAGCTCGGCGTACGCGGCGGCGGCGAAGGCGGAACCACAGGGGCGCTTGGTGCCGTGGTC
>JBAUGC010000724.1:0-2528 GCA_049679485.1 Xanthobacteraceae bacterium | reverse complement strand
CATCCGGATTACGCGCTGGCGCAAAAACTCTTGCCAAAAGGCGCCGGTTCGATTGTCAGCTTTGGCATCAGGGGCGGCCGCGCTGCCGGGCGCAAATTCATCGAGGCGGTGAGGCTCGCCAGCCATCTCGCTAACGTCGGCGACGCCAAGACGCTGGTGATTCATCCGGCGAGCACGACACACCAGCAGATGGATGCAGCGGCGCTCGCTGCCGCGGGCGTTGGTGAGGAGCTTATCCGCATCTCGGTGGGCCTGGAAGCCGCGGGCGACATCATCGACGATTTCAGCCAAGCGCTGCGCGCCTCGCAGAAGGCTTAAGGCCATGCGACTGGTCGTTGAGAGCAGGGAAGTTTTCGCCGGGACCGGCGGCCGCGATTTCGATCCGGCGTTGCCGGCGATCGTTTTTCTGCACGGCGCCGGATTCGATCACACCACGTGGGCGCTGCTTGCACGCGCGTTCGCCTATCACGGATTTGCCGTGCTCGCGCCCGACGTTCCTGGTCATGGCCGTTCGGCAGGCCCTCCGCTTTCGTCAATCGCTGCGTTGTCCGACTGGACCGCGGCGCTGATCGACGTTGCCGGCGTGCGCGCCGCGCGCCTTGTCGGTCACTCGATGGGCTCGCTCGTGGCGTTGGAAACCGCGGCGCGGCATCCCGAGAAAGTGAGCGCGCTCGCGTTGATCGCAACTGCCGCGCCGATGCAGGTGTCGGACGATCTTTTAAATGCGGCGAAAGCGAACGATCATGCGGCGATCGACATGATTTCACTTTGGGGTGAGGGTTATCACGCTACGCTTGGCGGTTCGGAAACTCCGGGCCTGTGGATGCTCGGCGGCGCCCAGCGTTTGCTCGAACGCGCAAATCCCGGCGTGCTGTACGCCGATCTTTCCGCCTGCAACGACTATCAGAACGCGCTTGCGGCTGCGGCGAAAGTGACTGCTCCGGCGATCGTCATTCAAGGCAGCCGCGACCTGATGACGCCGGCCAAGGGTGGCAAAGCCGTTGCCGCAGCTATTCCGGGTTGCTGGCTCACCATACTCGAAGGCGCCGGTCACATGCTGATGAGCGAGCGCCCGGACGAAGTGCTCGCGGCGTTGCGCGCCTGATCAGAAAAACGCCATGGTGCGGATTTCGATGCTTTCGCGCATCGGCGCATCGGGCGGCGTGTTCGGATCCTCGAATGCGGAATGACCGACGAAACGGGCCCGCCCGTCGGTCTCGGAATCGTAGGTCTTGAGCATGACCGCATGATCCGGCGTCATGCGCGGGAAGTACCACCAGTAGTGCTGCGGCGAGTACCGCATGACGAAAATCTCGCCGTCGCGGTCGCGGTAGCGCAACTTCATGGTGATGAAATCGTTCTGCGTCGAAGAGGTAACGTCGCACATCGCCAGCGGTCGCTCCTCGACGGTGCGCTTTAATGGCTTCCAGAAATTGTAGAACGCCACGCGGCGCTTCAATAGCTCGTCGGCTTCGCCCGGCAGCAGCTGGCGCACGCGCAACGGTCCGGAATTCTCGGTGTAGTCGCAATGGATATTCATCACCGGCGCCCGGCGCGAAGTCGAAATCTCGGACCGCGCTTGGGCGATGTTGCTCTGCGCCCGAATGGTGTGATCGAAAATGATGACGCGTTTGGCGCCGACTTCGCGCCTCACGCATTCGGTCACGTCGCCATAGAGTTCGGCGCGGATCGCGGCGTCGTCATCCCATTGCGCGAACGGCGAATGAAATTCGCGAAGCGCAAATCCTTCCCGGTCGAGCGAGAACGATTTCGCGCGTTCCCACCCGTCGTGGATGGTCATTTCGTGCGGGTCGTCGCCGGATGTGCGCCATGTTGTGCCCGGCGGCGGCTCGTAGAAATAGACCTCCGGTTCCACGCCGGTGTCGCGGGTGTAGTTCAGCGTTGACTTGACGTCGGTCTGGCCGGTCATTCGCTCTCAGTCCTCATATCACAGGCGTCGCCCGACGCGCCGACGCACCGCCATTCAATGCGGCTGTAGTGCTGCCTCAACCGCGCCTTGCGTTTTCTGCCAGCACGGCAGCTTTTCGACTTCCGCTATCCAACGCCGGATGTTCGGAAAGTCGTCGAGCGGCAATTGCTGGCGCTTGTGCATGTGCATCGGCGCTGCCACGGCGATGTCGGCGATCGTCACCGTATCGCCGGCGAGCCATTTGGATTTGGCCAGCCGCTGGTCGAGAACGCCGGCGAGCCGGCTCCAGTTTGGCGTCTCCTTTTCGAGCAGCGCTTGGTCGGCCGGCGCCTTCATCAGCGGCTTGACCGCGTTTTCGATGAAAAAGACGTAGCAGCTCGGCTGCCAATGCGCTGCTTCCCACAGCATCCACCGGTTGATGTCGGCGCGCGTCTTCAGGTCTTTCGGATAATGCTGTTCCGATGCCGTCAGGTCGGCGGCGTATTGCAGGATAGCGTCGGATTCCCAAAGCGTATAACCGCCATCCGTCGCCGCCGGCAGTGTCCCATTCGGATTGAGCGCGAGATAATCCGCCTGTTTGTGGGCGCCGGCAAAATAG
>JBAUGC010000723.1:0-6663 GCA_049679485.1 Xanthobacteraceae bacterium | reverse complement strand
CCGGGCGTCGAACCCTACGAGGGCAAGTCACTGTTTTATTCCGTCCGCAAGATGGAGGCGTTCCGCGACAAACGCGTCCTCATCGTCGGCGGCGGCGACAGCGCGCTTGACTGGACACTCAACCTCGCGCCCATCGCCAAGCATCTCACGCTCCTGCATCGGCGCAGCGAATTCCGCGCCGCGCCCGACAGCGTCAACAAGATGATGGCGCTTGTCGGCGAGGGCAAAATCGATTTCGTGCTCGGCCAGGTCACTTCGCTGCAAGGCGAGGAGGGTCAGCTCAGCAAGGCCTTGGTCAAGACTAATGACGGCTCCACCATGCAGCTTGCCTGCGATGCGCTGCTGCCGTTCTTCGGCCTGACCATGAAGCTCGGGCCGGTCGCCAACTGGGGCTTCGAGCTCAAGAACAACGAGCTGATACCGGTCGAAACCGCAGCCTTCGAGACCAGCGTGCCGGGCATCTTCGCTATCGGCGACATCAACTGGTACCCGGGAAAACTCAAGCTCATCCTCTCGGGCTTTCACGAGGGGGCGCTGATGGCACAAAAGGCATATCACTACGTTTATCCGGAGAAGCGACTGGTGTTCCAATACACCACGTCGTCAACTAGCCTGCAGAAGAAGCTTGGCGTGGCGCCGGAGAAGACGCCGCAACCGGCTTAGCTACCCTTGGCGCTCACAGAGCGTCGACCGCAATGGGCGTGTCGCGATGCCGAACGCGTCGGTTACCACCAAATGCTGCGTCGCGGGCGGCGGCCCGGCCGGGGTGATGCTTGGCTTTCTCCTGGCGCGGGCCGGTGTCGATGTTGTGGTGCTGGAGAAGCACGCGGATTTCCTGCGCGACTTCCGGGGCGACACCATTCATCCGTCGACGCTCGAATTGATGTACGAACTTGGATTGCTGGATGACTTTTTGAAGCTGCCGCATCAGAAATTGGATCATTTGACCGCGCAAATTGGTAACGAGCGCGTGCGGATCGTCGATCTGACCCACCTCCCGACCCGTTGCAAATACATTGCGCTGATGCCGCAGTGGGATTTTCTCGATTTTCTCGCCGACCGCGGCAAACGTTACCCGACGTTCGATCTGCGTATGCGTGCCGAGGCGACCGATTTGATCGAGGAAGGCGGCCGCGTCGTTGGTGTGCGGGCGCGAACCCCGGACGGCGAACTTTCAATCCGGGCCGATCTTGTCGTCGGCGCCGACGGCCGCCACTCGACGGTGCGCGAAAAGGCTGGATTTAAAAGAGATGATTACGGCGCACCGATGGACGTGCTCTGGTTTCGGTTGCCGCGGGCGAAAGCCGACGAGACCGAGACGTTCGGTCACGTCGAGGCCGGGGTGATGATGATCATGCTCAATCGCGGCGATTACTGGCAATGTGCGTTTGTCATTCCGAAGGGCGGGATTGACGGCCTGAAGGCTGATGGTCTTGACGCGTTCCGCAAGCGCGTCGTGAGCATGTCGCCGTTTCTCGCCGACAGTGTCGCCAGACTGGCAAGCTGGGACGACATCAAGCTCCTGACCGTCACTGTCGATCGGTTGCGGCAATGGTGGCGGCCGGGGCTGATCTGTATCGGCGATGCCGCACACGCCATGTCGCCGATCGGCGGTGTCGGCGTCAACCTTGCCGTTCAGGACGGTGTTGCCGCCGCGAACCAGCTCGCCGCGCCCCTGAAAGCCGGCAGGGCGGGCGATGATGATTTGCGGGCGATCCAGGCTCGCCGCGCCTTCCCGGCGCGCGTCACCCAGCGGATCCAGTTGATCATGCAAAATCAGATCGTCAGGCGGGTGCTATCGGGTACCGAGCGGCCAAAGCCGCCATTTCTGTTGAAGTTGCTTGAACGCGTTCCGCTATTGCAGCGCATTCCGGGACGGCTCTTGGCCGTGGGCGTTCGGCCCGAGCATATCCACACGCCGGATATTTTAGCCCCGCTGTGAGTGATCGGCGGCGGCCGGACTTGAATTGGCGGCTGCCTCGCTCCATCTCGGGACCGGACAAATCTTGCCGGAACGCTGCCATGACCATGACCGAGGAGACCCAAACGGAGAGCAGGCTTTTTGAGGCTGATGTCGCCAAGCTGCTTCAGCTGATGGTGCACTCTGTCTATTCGGAGAAATCGGTATTTCTCCGCGAATTGATCTCCAATGCCGCTGACGCTTGCGAGCGGCTTCGTTACGAAGCCATTGCCGTGCCGGCGCTGCTTGGTGACGATCCGAAGCCACGGATCACGGTCTCGCTCGATCCGGACAAGCGGCAGCTTGCGGTCGAGGATAATGGCATCGGTATGAGCCGCGACGAGATGGTCGAGGCGCTGGGTACCATTGCGCGCTCGGGCACCAAGGCGTTTCTTGATCGGATCGAGGCGGCGCAAGCCGACGAGGAAACCGCACTGATCGGGCGTTTCGGCGTCGGCTTTTATTCAGTGTTCATGGTCGCCGATCGCGTCGAAGTCATTTCGCGCCGCGCCGGCTCAGACCTGGCTTTCGTCTGGTCGTCCGACGGCAAAGGCAGTTTCAGCGTCGCCGCCGTCGACCCTGTGGCTACCGAAGCACCGCGCCGCGGCACCCGTGTGGTCCTGCATCTGATGGAAAGCGCCAACGAGTACACCGAACGCTTTACCGTCGAACGGCTCATCAAGGCGCAGTCGGGCCACGTGCCGGTGCCGATTGCGATTATCGAGAAATCAGGCGCCGAGGCCGCCGAGGTGAGCGACGGCGCCGCGCTGTGGGCTAAACCGAAGTCGGCGATTACGGCGGCCGAATACACCGATTTTTATCGGAGTATCGCCGGGCAGTTCGACGAGCCGGCTCTCACCATTCATTTCCACGCCGAAGGCCGGCACGACTATACGTCGCTGTTTTTCGTTCCGGGCTCGCGTCCCTTTGATCTGTTCGATCCCGATCGCAAGGGGCGCATCAAGCTCTACGTCAAACGTGTCTTTATCACGGACGATGCCGACATCCTGCCGCGATATCTGCGGTTCGTCCGCGGCCTGGTCGATAGCGCCGACCTGCCGCTCAACGTGTCGCGGGAAAAAATCCAGGAGAGCCCGCTTCTCGCCGCGATCAGGAAGGGTGCGACCAGCCGCGTGCTGAGCGAACTGGAGCGGCTCGCTGACAAGGAGCCGGAGATCTACACCAAAATCTGGGACCTCTTCGGTGCGGTGCTGAAAGAAGGAATCTACGAAGATTTCGAGCGCCGCGATGCGATGATTGCGCTGGCGCGCTTTAAGACGACGGGCCCGGCCGACACCTGGCGCAGCCTCAAGGACTACATTGCCGCGCTGAAGCCCAATCAGACGGCGATCTACTATCTGGCCGGCGACAATATCGAGCGGCTGAAGTCGTCACCGCATCTGGAAGGCTTCCGCGCGCG
Source organism: Xanthobacteraceae bacterium (assembly GCA_049679485.1). Lineage (GTDB taxonomy): Bacteria > Pseudomonadota > Alphaproteobacteria > Rhizobiales > Xanthobacteraceae > BOG-931. The sequence continues at coordinate 3,283 of JBAUGC010000723.1, read as the reverse complement.
CGGCATCGAAGTACTGCTGCTGCCAGATCCGGTTGACAGTTTCTGGGTCATGTCGGGCGTGTCGTTCGAGGGCAAGCCGTTCAAGTCGGTGACTCAGGGAGCTGCCGATCTGGCGCTTATACCCCGCCTGGACGCGCAGGAAACGGCGGCGCCGGAACTCGAGAGCTCGGTCAAAAACTTCCTTGATTTCATTAAAGGCACGCTTGGCGACGCCGTCGCTGAGGTCCGCGCCTCCGACCGGCTGACGGATAGTGCGGTGTGTCTGGTAGCAGGCGAAAGCGGTCCCGACCGGGCGCTGGAAAAAATCCTCGCCGGCGCGGGGCGGCTGAACGCCGCCTCCAAACCGATTCTGGAGGTCAATCCGCGCCATCGGCTTGTGGTCGCGCTGGCGGCGCTTGGCGACGGCGAGCAAACCTTGAAGGAGGATGCGGCGCATCTGTTGCTCGACGAAGCGCGCGTGCTCGAAGGCGACCGCCCGGCGGATCCGCGGTCGTTTTCCGAGCGGCTCGCGCGGGTGTTGGAAAAGAGTGTTGGTAAGGGCGGCTAGTGAAAATCCCGGCTTTTGAGTAGAAGCTGCCTGTCCAGCGGATGCGCGCTGATGGGTTTTGCGGGGAATGGATCGTCTTTCTCCGGCGGAATCGGTCCACCGGAAAATTTGGGTGAAAACAGATCGCCGCCGTCGCGCAGCCGATCTTCACGTAACATCGGCAGCTCGGCGGAAAGATCGACAAAATTTTCCGCTACCACATGAATGACGAGGCCCGCCCGTTGCAGGCGGCCGCGCACGGCGAGAAAACGCGCCGTCATCACGGTGCGGCGGTTTTTTGCAAACGCTTTTGGCCAGACGATGATGTTGGCGATGTCGGTCTCGTCTTCGAGCGTCATGAAAATCACGCCTTTCGCCGTGCCCGGACGCTGCCGCACCAGCACAAGGCCGGCGACGGTGACGTTTGAATCCTGATGCAAGTCGTCGCCGCGAAGCTTGGTGTTGGGCATAGCGCCGAGCGCGGTGAGGCGATCGCGGAAGAAGCGCACCGGATGCTCCTTCAGCGACAGGCCGGTTGCCACGTAATCCTCCACGACATGCTCGGAGAGCGGCATAGCCGGCAGCACGACCGATGGTTCCGGAAACAATTCGTCGCTGAGATGTGGCGCGAGCAGCGGCAGTGTGTCTTCTCTTGCTGCGGCATCGGCTCTCGCTGCGGCATCGGCCCGCCGCGGCGGCCTGGCGCCGATCACGTCTAGACGCCGCGCCTCCCATAACGCTGCGCGCCGATCGAGCCCCAAGGAGCGGAACGCATCGGCTTCCGCCAGCCGTTCGATGGTGAAACGGGAAACGCCGGCGACGGCCGCCAGCCGCTCGATTGAGGAAAAACCATTGCCGCGGGCCGCGACAAGTTTTTGCAGTTCGTCTTCGTTGAGTCCGCGAATGAGGCGGAAGCCGAGGCGGACTGCGTGATCGCCTTGCTTGCCTTCCGCATAGGCCGAGGAAGGAAGGCAGTGGGCTTCCGGCTCCAGCGTGCAATCCCAATCGCTGCAGTTCACGTCGACGGCGCGGATTTCGACGCCGTGCGCCCGCGCATCGCGCACCAGCTGTGCCGGCTGATAAAAACCCATCGGCTGGCTGTTGAGGATGGCGGCGCAGAACACATCCGGATAGCGGCATTTGATCCAGGACGAGGCATAGACCAGGAGCGCAAAACTTGCCGCGTGGCTTTCGGGAAAACCGTATTCGCCAAAACCTTCGATCTGGCCGAAACAGTTTTCGGCGAACCCGCGATCATAGCCGCGCGTGGTCATGCCGTCGATGAACTTATCGCGGAACAGATGGACAGTGCCGTTATGACGGAAGGTGGCCATAGCGCGGCGCAGCCCGTCCGCTTCGTCGGGCGTGAATTCCGCTGCGGTGATGGCGATCTGCATCGCCTGCTCCTGGAACAGCGGCACGCCGAGCGTTCGCTTGAGAACGTTCTCCAATTCATTCTTCGGCCCGTGCGCGGGCGCCGGCGAGGGGTAATGCTCCTTATCGATACCGTCGCGGCGGCGCAGATAGGGATGCACCATGTCGCCCTGGATCGGCCCCGGCCGCACGATCGCGACTTCGATAACGAGATCGTAGAAGCATCGCGGTTTCAATCGCGGCAGCATCGACATCTGCGCGCGGCTCTCGACTTGGAATACGCCGATCGAGTCGGCACGTGACAACATCTCGTAGACTTCCCCGGCGTCCTCCGTTCCATCCTGCGGGATGGTCGCGAGCGATAAATCCCTGCCGTAATGGGTCTTCAGGAGATCGAGCCCGCGGCGCAGGCAGCTCAGCATGCCGAGCGCGAGCACATCGACCTTCATGAGATGAAGCGTATCGATGTCGTCCTTGTCCCACTCGATGAATGTGCGCTTATCCATGGCGGCATTGGCGATCGGCACCGTTTCGTCGAGGGCTCCGCGAGTGAGCACGAAGCCGCCAACGTGTTGCGAGAGGTGGCGCGGAAAACCGATCAGATCGTCGGCCAGCGCAACGGCCTGACGGATCGCCGGATTGGCCGGATCAAGGCCGGCCTGGCGAATATGGTCTTCCGGCAATCTGTCGCCATAACCCCACACGGTCTTCGCCAGCGCCGAGGTGATGTCTTCGGTCAAGCCCATCACCTTGCCGACTTCGCGGATGGCGCGGCGCGAGCGGTAATGCACGACGGTTGAGCAGATCGCCGCGCGATGGCGGCCATAGCGCTGGTAAATGTATTGGATCACCTCCTCGCGCCGCTCATGCTCGAAATCGACGTCGATATCGGGCGGCTCATTGCGGTTGGCCGAGATGAAGCGGGCAAAAAGCAGTTTCGTCGTTTCCGGGTTCACCTCGGTAATACCAAGACAAAAGCAAACGGCGCTATTGGCCGCCGACCCGCGTCCCTGGCAAAGAATTTTCAATTCTTTGCGCGCGTGGGCAACGACGTCGTGAACGGTGAGGAAGTAGCGGGCATAATCGAGCGAGGCGATCAATGCGAGCTCATCACGCAGCCGCTTTTCGACCTCCTCGGGAATTCCATTTGGATATTTATTTATCGGGTAACGATCGCGCGCGCCGGCCCATGTCTGATCTTCTAGATGCTGCTGCGGGGTCTTGCCCGGTGGCACCGGTTCGTCGGGATATTCGTATTTCAGTTCGCCGAGCGAGAAATTGCAGGCATTCGCGATGTCGGCGGTTCGGCTGATGGCATCGGGAAATTTGGCGAATAACCGCGCCATCTCCGCCGGGGCTTTGAGATGTCGCTCGGCATTGACT
>JBAUGC010000722.1:0-11775 GCA_049679485.1 Xanthobacteraceae bacterium | reverse complement strand
GCGTTGCATCCGGCGCCGACGCGTTGACGTCGGTGCGGGGCCAGGAAAAATCGTCGGCACGGCCGGACGGCGCTGCGAGCGCTTCGCCATGGGTGAGCACCCGCGTCGCAACCGGATCGGGCTCGTGCTGCGTCGGATGATTGACGGCACCGAGGAGATCGCCGCCCTCGCCGCCTCCGGTCGCAGTGAGCGGCACGACCGGACCGATTTCCGGCCGCACATTGCCTTTCGGTTGCTCTTCGGGACCGGGCAGCGCCACCGGCACAACGGGATTGGTCATGACGCGGCGCAATTCGTGCTCGACGTAATGCGCAAGCTTCTCCGCGCCCGCTTTGGTGAAATTGACGCCGTCGAAGGTACGCAGCCGGCGGGTCTGGCCTTCGAAATCTGGACCCTGCGCGGCAAAATTACCTTTGTCGTCGACGAAGCCGTCCCAGACGTCGACATAGGTGATGCCCGACTTTTCGGCGCGCGTCCGGAACAGCTCGTCGAGATAGCTCATGTCGCTGGTCGAGCGCGTCCCGCGGACCGCCGGCAATCCGACCCAGAGTACCGGCGCGCCGATCGATTTGAGGGCGGTGATCATCTCCTCGATGCGCTTGTCGTAAAGCTCGGCCCAGTTGTCGGTATGAAATTCATAGATGCCGCCCGGCCTGCGCGTGGCCGACGCGGCCGGCTGCTCGCGGTCATGATGGGCAGTATCCGCAGGCGTTTGAGCGGAGGTCTTTGCGTCCTGACCTTGAGCCGAGGTTGTCGAGCTTTTGGCCGGCGGCGGGCGATCGCGCAGCGGAAGGCGATCGTTCAGGCCGAGCATAACGACGATGGCCGCAGGCTTGTCCGGCCCGATCAGATCCTTGACGGCCTGCGCCCAGTCCTGCACTTCGCCGCGCGCCGCCTCGTAGCGTATCAGGCCCGAATACGGCTTGATCTTGCGCACGATGCCGACTTCCGGCGTATCGGTGAACGCTTCCTCGAGACCGTAGCTGAGCCAATCGGCGAGCCCGTCGCCGACAACGACGACGGTTGAGGCCGGCGGCGTTTCCACCTTGCGCGGCGGCGGCGGCTTGGTGGCTTCGTAGGCCTGCGGTACGCGCTGCGGATTGGCCGGGCTGGGATTGAGGAAGTTGCCCTGCCCGCGGCCGCCGCCGCCGCCAAACGGGAACTGGAAGAAATCGCGAAACTGGATCAGCTCGACGCCGGGCCGGTCGTCAAATGCCGAACGGCCGCTCGAGAACTGCGCACCGGCGGGCGCAGCCAGCATCACGGCCGCCGCCGCACCACCCAGCCCGATCGCAAGCACCCGGTTCCTATGCATCATCAAACAAGCCTGTTGAGCCTGCCCACGAACATCCGCGTAACTCGGCCTCTTCCGATTTGTGGGCGCAAGTCACGCACATAATAGTCAAAAATGTCAATGTAAGGATGGCGGCATACTCTCGCGCGCTTCTCGCGCGCCTCAAATCAAAGAGCTTTGCCTCAAATCAAAGAGCTTTTATGAATAACCGGCATGTCGAGGTGGCGCGCGCCGCGGTTGTTTTTGCATCTGCGATTTGCGCCCCGTGCGTGCATCATTTCAGATTTCAGCAAATGATTTGAACCTTTGCCGATTGTCGGCTAGCGCGATCGTCGGCGCAACGACGCGGGTGGTATCATCCGGATCTCACTTCTGAGAACATCCGTGCCAACGAACGCAATGTATGGTACGATTTTTTTGCGTACACCGGGTTGCCCGCATCTTAATTCGCGCGCCTCGCGGTGCACCAAAAAAAAACGCGGGCAAAAGCCCACAACAAAATTCAAAATCCGGGAGGAACTTATGCGACGACGCGAATTGCTGAAATACGCCGGCGCAACGGTGCTGGCCGCACCGTTTGTGCGTGCTGCGAGAGCAGACACGGGAATCGTCAAAGTCGGTGTGGTCGGTGCCAAAACCGGTCCGCTGGCTCCGGGTGCGGCAGTCACACACTTCCCGCCGTGGAAGCTGTGGGCCCATCAGGTCAATGCCGCTGGCGGTCTCAAACTCAAGAACGGTCCTCACAAGGTCGAGTTGATCGAATACGACGACCGCACCCAGCCGCCCGAAGCCATCAAGGCCATCGAGCGCCTAGCCGCCGTGGACAAGGTCGATTGGATCGCGGGACTGTACGGCACCGGCTTCAACGTGGCCGCGGTGCCGACTTTTGCCAGGCTCGGCTACCCGCAGATCCCGGTCGCCTGCGTTACCGAACTCGGTCCGCAACTGGTCAAGAAATATCCGCTGCTTTTCTTCGGCAACGGCACGCTGACCGACTATTCCACGACCACGATCAACATCCTCAAGAAGTTCCGCGAGAGCGGCCAGATCGGCAACAAGGTCGCCATGGTCAATATCGCCGACGAGTACGGCATCGAAATCTCCAACATCAGCAAGACGCAGTTCCCGGCGGCCGGCTTCGAAATCGTCTATAATAAATCCTACCCGCTCGGCACCCAGGATCTGTCGCCGGTCATCAAGGGCGCCAAGGCGACCAATCCGGACGCGTTCATCGCCTGGTCCTATCCGCCGGACACATTCGGCTTGACCGAGCAGGCCAAGATCGAAGCCTTCAATGTGAGGGTGTATTTCAACGGCATCGGCTGCGCGTTCCCCGGTTACTATGGAAAATTCGCCGCCGCCGCGGAGAACATCATCGGCTGGGGCGGCGTCCCTGACAACCCGGAGGTCCGCGCATTCTACAAGCTGCACAAGGAGGTCACCGGCGTCGATGCCGACTTCAACGGCAGCCCCTTGTACTACGCGAACAACCAGCTGCTCACGCAGGCCATCGAAGGCGTCGGCTCCATGGATCGCGAGGCCATCGCCGCCCACATCAAGAGCCATACCTACAAGACCTTGCTGGGCGAGTACGACATGCGCAATCAACTGCTCAACAGGCTCTACACGGTCGGCCAGTGGCAGGGCCCGTGGTTCCACGCGGTCGGCGGCGTCGGCTATCCCGACTCCGACTACGTGCCGGTCAAGCTGAAGACCAGCTGGGCATGAGTCATGCTCAAGGTTCCAGTGGCGGACTGACGTCCGTCTGCTGAGCCGAAATCGGTTACGGTGATTGTCCCCGGCCGGCGATGGGCCGGGGCCAACACGTCCGCAACGCGAACACCTCCGCAAACCTGCCAATCACAAACTGCAAACTCAAAACCGCACAGGGAGACATTGAAATGCCGGTTCGTACTACTGTCGTCGGGTCGTGGTGGCTTCACCCCGAAATGGAAAAAGATCTGGCCCGCCATCATGCCGGCAAGTGCACGCCGCAGGAAAGCGAAGCGATCCTTAATCGCGCCGCCGCGAAGGCGATCCAGGAGCAGCGCGATCTCGGTCTCGATGAATGGACCGGCGGCGAATATCACACCGACGATTTTATTGAGCACATGCACAGGTGTCTGACCGGCTTGGAAGTCGACAAGCCGCGAGCCGACGATCTGTTTGATTACGACGACATGACCCATGCCAAAGTGGTCGGGAAGGTTACAGCGCCGAACGGGCTCGGCTATCTGGAAGCGTTCCGGCGGGAAAAAAAGTTGCCCGGCGGCGTGCGCAAAGCGGCAGTCGTCGCCCCCTATGAGGTCATCGTGGCCGGCCGAGATCAATTCGATAGCCTGGCTTCGCAAGTGCCGGCGATAGCCAAGATCGTCAATAGCGAATTGCGGGCCATGGCCGATGAAGGCTGTCCGAACGTGCAGCTCGACGCGCCGATCTTCGGCGGCGAAGTCAATATGGGGACGATGACGGCGCAACAGGCCGCCGACCTGATCGCGCCGTGTTTCGAGGGCGTCAGGGCGAAGAAGTCGCTGCATTTCTGCAACGGCAATCTGCGCGGCCGACCGATTTCGCACGCACTGCATTGCGCGCCATGGGTGGACATATTGGAGCGCCTCGACGGCGTCGTCGACATCGCCGCCTTCGAGGTCAAATATTTCTTCCAGTGGATCGAGCGTGACGCCTTCAAGCGAATGCCGAAGAACATGCAGCTTGCCGCCGGCATTGTCGACGAAGGCAGCTACTGGATCGAGACGCCCAAGAAAATCCGCGAGCGCATCGCCGATTGGGCGCGCGTTGTCGGCGAAGACCGGCTCTGGGTCTCCCCGTCCTGCGGCTTTGGCCGGCACCCCTCCCGCAACAACCCGGTGCTGCGGGCGAAGGTGGAGAACATGGTCGAGGCGGCTCGCACGCTCTGACGCTCTACGCTCTGACGCAGGACACCCGGACGGCGCGCAGCGACGTCCGGGACCGCCACTCAGGCGTCGGGCCAGGTCAACAGCGGCGCCGATTTCGAGCCGGCACCCGCGTCGATATCGAAAGTCGAACGGCGATTGACGTCGTGAAAATGGGTGGTGAACTGCCTCGCAAGTAGACGTTCCAATCGAGTCTTCACGTCTCGTTACTGTGCTTTCGTCAGCGCCTCGCTGCCCGCCGCAAGCTCGATAATTTCCGTGGTGATTTCTTCTTGCCGGAGCTGACGCTCCCGCATCGAAAGAGTATTGAGCTTGGTTGCGATGTTGGTCTTGGCCGATGTCATGGCCATCATGCGAGCTTCGTTCTCCGCTTCGAAGGCGAGCATGGCGGCTTCGCAGAGCTGGGCGTAGACATATTCCGCGGCAAGCCGTTCCAGCAATGGCTGAGGCGCGAGAGTGGTCAGCGGGGCCTGCTGCTCGATCGGCCGCGCAAAGCGCCGGAATTCGATCGGAAGCAGGGAATGCCGGTCGATTTGGATGCCGCTGCCGGATACCGAGCGGGGAAAAACGACGTCGACCTCCGCGACGGCGCCGCTTGCGACGTATGTATACAGAGCGTTGGCAAGCCGATTGGCAAAGCTCGGAAGGGCATCGACATGGGCGGCCATCGGCGCCGACCACGCCGCCTTGACGCCGCGGTCGCTGGCGATCGCTGCACCGCGCGTTCCAATAATGAGGCTGGTCGCATCGCGGATGTCCCCCGCCGCAGCGTCCAGCACACGTTCGCTGAAGGCCCCGGCAAAGCCCTGCTCGGCACAAAACAGAATAAGTCCGCGCCTCGCCCGCCGCTGCGGCGTGGCGGCCGAGACATCTTGCGGCAGCAGACTCAATGCCTGTCCGATGGCGCGCGAAATGACCTCCGTATAGGCTTCGACGCCGGCGAGCAGCGATCGGCTCTGTTGTGCTCGCGAGGCTGCGATTCCGCGCATCGCGGTCACCACCGCCTCAAGTTGGCGCACGTTGTGACGTTGGGCGACGACGTCGGCGAGCCGCTCGGCCATCACACCGTCCCCGGCTCGGCTGCGGCAGGTGGCGGCGCGAGCTGCGTGACCAACCGGGAAACGCTCGTCTTCAACAGGGCGCGGCTCGCATCGTCGAGGCGTCCGGTGCGCTCAATTCCGGCGACGATCGATGCCGCAGACCGATCGAGCCAGCCCGGCAGCACGGAGCGGAACTTGCCAATGTCCTCCAGCGGCAAACCATCGAGGATGCCGCCCTGCAATGCGAGGGCGAGCGCAACTTCGTCTGCAAGCCGCAGCGGCCCGTATTGGGGTTGCGAAAGGACGGCGCGGATACGCTGGCCGCGCGCGATCTTGCTTTTGACCTGCAGATCGGTGATGCCGCCGAAGCGCGTGAAAATTTCGAGTTCCAAAAACTGGGCGTAATCGAGCCGCAGCATTTCCGCCGCATCCCGCAAGGCCGGCGCCTGGGTCTTGCCGCCGACCCGGCTGACGCTGGTCCCGACATCGACCGCCGGCTTGTGACCTTCGTAGAACAGCCGCGAGTCGAGAACGAGTTGGCCGTCGGTGATCGAGATCAGATTGGTCGGAATGTAGGCGCTGAGATTGCCGGCATCCAGTTCCGCGATCGGAAGCGCGGTCAGCGACCCACCGCCGGCGGCTTTCGAAAGCTTGGCCGCGCGTTCGAGCAATCGTGCATGAACATAGAACACGTCACCCGGATAAGCTTCGCGCCCCGGCGGTTGCCGCGTCAACAGCGCGATTTCCCGGTGCGTTGCGGCGTGTTTGGTCATGTCGTCGATGACCACCAGCGCATGTTGGCCGCGATCGCGAAAATATTCCGCCATGGTGAAGCCGGCGAACGGCGCGAGCCATTGCAGCCCGGGAGCGGCCGAGGCGCTGGCGACGACGAAGATGCAGCGTTCGGGAGCGCCATGAGCCTGAACGGCGTCGATGACCCGTTTTACCGTAGAGGACTTCTGACCGATCGCGACGTAGACACAAACAATGTCGCTGGTCTTCTGATTGATGATGCAGTCGACCGCAATCGCCGTCTTGCCGATGGCGCGATCCCCGATAATCAGCTCGCGCTGGCCGCGCCCCAGGGCAAACATTGCATCGACGACGAGCAGGCCAGTCTGCACGGGTTCGCTGACGAAATCGCGGTCGATGATCGCGGGCGCAGGTCGCTCCACGGGGTCATAGCCTTCGGCATCGACGGTCCCGCTGCCGTCGAGCGGACGGCCAAGTGGATCGACGATGCGACCGAGCAAGGCTGGCCCTACCGGCACGCGCACCACTTCGCCGCTGTTGTCGACGCGGTCACCCGCCTCAACTCCCTCGGCATTGTCCAGCAGCACACAGCCGAGAACGTCACGGTCGAGCGTGAGCGCGAAGCCGACCTGACCGCGTTCGAAGCGCACAACTTCATTAAGCCGAACATCCGGCAGGCCGGAGACGTGCGCGATGCCGTCGGCGATCGCCACGACACGACCCACCTGCTCGGTGGAGGGCGCGAGCGTCGCCGCCTTGACGCGCTCCCTTGCGTCCTTCAGCCAGAGATCAAGATCCGCTGGGGGGTTTGTCACGGTCCAGTTCCTTGCGGATTCGATCAAGATCCGCGCGCCAGCAATTGCGCAGGATGGTGTTGGGGCTGCGAAGCTCGATGCCGGCGAGCAGCGCCGGATCGGCGCGAAATGCGAACGGCAAGTGCAAACCGAACGCCGCCGTGAGCGCATCACGAACGTGTTCCATCTCGTCTTTCGAAAGGGGCACCGCGGTCACCACTTCGATCGGATGCTCGGCCGAGGTCGTCGACGCAAAGCTTGCTCTCGCATCGGACGACAGTGTGCGTAGCTCGCGACAGAGCCCTTCGAGGAACGCGGAGAGAGCGACATTTGGCGGCAGGCGCTCAAGCAGGCGCTGGGCGATGTCTACGGAAAGTTCGCTCGCCCGCGCGACGATCGCTTGTTTGGCCGCGCTCAGTTCCCGGGCGTTCGCCGCTTCGGCGGCGAGACGCTGCTTGGCGATGTCGTCCGACGATTGCGCCAGCAGACTTGCCTTCTCCGCGGCCGCAGCTTTGTGCGCGTCCGCGATCAACCGTTCGCGCTCTGCGCTGATCTCGGCCAACGCCTTGTCGGCATCGGCGCACGCATCGGCGGCCTGTTGACGCGCCGCGACCGCGTCGGTCAAGACCTTGTCCGCCTGCACTTGCCGCTTGGCGACGATGTCGGCGACCGGCCGAAAGAAGAACCGGGCAAGAATCCAGATGAGCACAAGGACATTGACAGTCTGGAACGCCAGCGTCCACCAATCGATATGCATGGCCTCAATGGATGAACGGGTTGGCGAACAGCAGCAGCAGCGCGACCACCAGACAATAGATCGCCATTGTCTCGATCATCGCGAGACCGACGAACAGCGTCCGCGAGATGGTGCCGGCGGCCTCCGGCTGCCGGGCGATGGCATCCATCGCGGCGGCGACCGCGCGTCCCTCGCCGAGCGCGGGCCCGATGGCTCCGAACGACACCGTCACCGCCGCAGCGACGATGCTGATAATCTCGATATAGTTCATGATGTCTCCCTTTGCCTGTTGCCGCCGGGCCGTGCTTCGCTGGCGGCACTGCCGATAAAGACCATGGCGAGCACTGTGAAAATGTAGGCCTGGACTGTCCCGGTGAGCAGGTCGAGCGCCATCAGCGGGATCGGCACCAGAAGGCGCGCGAGCGAAAGCACGATACCGATGAGAAAAACGCCGCTCATGACGTTGCCGAACAAACGCACGATCAGAGAGAATGTGCGGGTGAATGTCTCGATCACATTGAGCGGGATCATGATGATCGTCGGGTCGGCAAAGGTTTTCAGATAGCCGCCGACGCCCCGCGCGCGAACGCCAAAATAGATAATGGCGAAGAACACGATCAGGCCGAGCGCCGCGTCGGTCTCGAGGTGAGCCGTCGGCGGATCGATCCCCGGGATCAATGACGACCAATTTGCCGCCAGGATGAAAAGGAACAGCGTTCCGATCATGGGAACGTACGGCTTTGGTGTCACACGCATCGTGCTTCTGATCTGATCCTCGATGGTGCCGACGATCAGCTCAAGCACGGCCTGATAACGGGATGGCGCGAGTCTCAGAGAGCGCGTGGCAAGAAAGCCGGCGAGACCGAGCGCCACCATGAGACCCCAGGTCACGACGACCTGTTCGGTGATCGGGACCGGTCCGACCGTGAACAATGTTTTGCTAGCAAGGGGCGATCCGATCATCACCGGACTCCAAGCCGAAGGACCGCGGACCGCGCCGCCAGGATGCCGGCGGCGGCGGCGAGCAGCGGCAACGCGCCGAACTGGCTGGCAATTACGGCAAGCAAGCAGGCAACTAGCGCGAAGCGAACGAGTTGACTCAACGATGCAAGGAGGAGCGATCCGCCGACCGCGAACATTTGCACGTTCCATCGCAGCGTCATGAAGTGGAAGACGCCGATGAGCGCTCCGACGGCGAGCCACGCGCCTGCATCGAGGACGTGCAAAAGCAGATCGTGTCCGGTGACATACGAATTCGTCATTGCCTGTGCATCCATCGCCAGGCGGACCAATAGCCGATGACCACGCCCACCAGCAGTAATGGCGCACTCCAGAAAATACCGGTGCCGAACTTGTGGTCGAGCCATCGTCCGACGAACAGTCCGATCAGCGTCGGTGTGACAATGATCCAGCCAAGAACGCCGATCTGGCCGACAAACCGCATTGCCGACGGTTCGTCTTCCTTCGCCCAGCGTTTGCGCTGGCGCTGCGTCCTGACCGCATCGGCCATGCCGTCCGGCGCGTTCGGCTCAGGCTCGACGGTCGTGGTATTCACGATCCGTCTCCGAATAGGCTCTGCCGTTGCGGCCGCATGTAGCGTACGATCTGTCTGATCGCCTTCATCTGCAGCTGCAGACTTTCAGTGCGCGCGATGCGCTCTGATTCAGCGGCTTCCAGGAATTGCGCCAAAACCACCTGCTCGAGCCGGTCGAGATCATCGCCCGGCACCGCCTGGCGCGTCGCGATCGCCACTTCGTTTCCCCTGGTCACCGACAGGACGCCGCGGCGCACGGCACAGAACCGTTGCCGATCGTCCGCGCGGTGCCAACTTACGACCGACACGGTCAATGCCGTGAGGAAATCAGCATGGCCCTGCAAAATGCCGAAACCGCCGCTCTCGTCTTCGGCCCGTACCGCAACGACATCCGGATCGTCGATGACCACATCCGTGGGGGTCGTGATCAATAATCTCATGACTGTTTCGACCGGGGGTTCGAGGAATGTTCCTTATCTCGGGCCTCGTCGATGGTGCCGACCATATAGAGCGAGCTCTCGTCCCACTTGTCGCTGACACCGTCGAGGATCGCCCGGCAGCCCTTGAGCGTCTCGACCAACGGCACCGAGCGGCCGGGTTTGCCGGTAAAGGCTTCGGTGACTGCAAACGGCTGGGTGAGGAAGCGTTGCAGCCGCCGCGCGCGCCCGACGATCAGGCGATCGCGGGCGCTCAGTTCCTCGACGCCAAGAAGCGAGATGATGTCTTGGAGTTCTTTATAATGCGCGATCGTCTCGCGCACTTGTTCGGCGATGCGGTAATGCTCCTCGCCGACAATTGTTGGATCGAGCAGAATCGAGGATGAGGTTAACGGATCGACGGCAGGATACATGCCTTCGGCGGCCATCGATCGAGACAGCACAATCGCGCTGTCGAGGTGGCTTGAAATCGCGGTTACCGCCGGATCCGTGAAATCGTCCGCCGGCAAATAAACGGCCTCGATGGCCGTGACGGAGACCCCAGCAATTGATGCGATACGCTCGTGCAGAGCAGCGACTTCGGTGCCGAGCGTCGGCTGGTAGCCGACGCGTGACGGCAAGCGTCCGAGCAGGCCCGAAACTTCGCTACCCGCCTGGACGAAGCGAAACACGTTGTCCATCAGCAACAAAACGTTTTGCCGCTTCTGGTCACGGAAATATTCCGCGATCGTGAGCGCAGTAAACCCGACGCGCCAGCGTGCACCGGGCGGCTCATTCATCTGGCCGTATACCAGCACGCTGCGATCGAGCACGCCGGAGCGCCGCATTTCGCTCAGGAGTTCGTGGCCTTCCCGGGACCGCTCGCCGATGCCGGCAAAGACCGAGATGCCCTGGTAGCTTTCGACCATCGCGTGGATCAGTTCCATGATCACGACGGTCTTGCCGACGCCGGCGCCGCCGAACATGGCGGCCTTGCCGCCCTGAGCCAGCGGAGCGAGCAGATCGATGACCTTGATGCCGGTCTCGAATATGGCAGTGGCCGGCGTCCTGTCTTGCAGAGGCGGGGCGGGGCGATGGATCGGCGCATGCGGCAAATTAGCCGGCAGCGGCGGGCCGTTGTCGCGGACATGGCCGGTAACATCGAGCAGACGACCGAGAACGGCATCGCCGACAGGAATGGTGATTGGGCCTCCGGTCGCGCGCACCGGTACTCCGCGCTTGAGTCCTCCGGTCGCCTGAAGAGCGACACCACGAACCGTGCTGGCGTCGAGATGCGCCTGAACCTCAATGATGAGGGTCTCGGGCTGGTCCCACGTGACGATCAGGGCTTCTTCGATGAGCGGCAGTCTGCCGCTTGCGAAGGCGACATCGACCACCGCTCCGCGCACGGCCAGAACCTTTCCGCTAAGCTGTGCAGGCTGCGTCATCGCGACGACCACACCTATGGTATGCCGCTGTCGGCCAAATGACGTTGTTCCGGCATTGCGGCGCAAGAGCCTACCCGTTCTCCAACGATTTGTTGGCCCCAACTCCGATCGATCGCTTTGACTTAAAACAATAATCGCGCCACGCCCCCGGCAGGTACAGCGGGCCACTTTTGCCCGAGTGCGGCCTCCTTAGTTTGACTGCGTAGCCTAATCTTCCACGACCGCGACGATTTCGACCTCGACCAGAAAGCCCGGATTCGACAATGCCGTGACGCCGATGAGCGTGCTCGGCGACGGACGGTTCGGATCCCATGGGACTGGCAGCGACCTGTCGTTGAGGACTTTCATGAACTCCGGCACGCCGACGACGTACATGCGCCGGAACACGACGTGGTCCCACGTGGCTCCGGCCGCTTTGAGCTGGAGGGTCAGTCCTGCGAGCACCGCGAGATACTGCGCGCCGAGGTCGCCCGGATGCAGCGGCTGGTAGTTGGCATCCGCGGGCGTTTGACCGGCGATGAAGATCAGCTTCGACGGCTTCTCCACCGTCAGCACGCGCGTGTAGTTCGGGTGATGAAACAGGCCGGGCGGGTTTAGGTATTTTCGCGGCATGATGTTTCCCTTCGACTCGGGGGGTAAATAGCCCAAACAGATCATCGCCGAATCGACGCGAACGGCCCAGGCCGGAAGCATTACGGCAGTCGCCGCACGCAGGTCACTGCGGATCGGCTCGACCACGACCGCGATCTGTGCAACAGTCGTCGCATGTATTGGCCCTATATTCTTGCGCTCGTGGTAATTTTGTACGTCCTCGCGTCAATACGGATATTACGGCAGTACGAACG
>JBAUGC010000721.1:0-3378 GCA_049679485.1 Xanthobacteraceae bacterium | reverse complement strand
GCTGATGTCGGGCGGCCGTGTTCCGGCAATGATCAACTTCACCTCGGGAGCCGCCAACATCCTCGGCGCCTGCCGTGCCGCGCAAATCGACACCATCCTCACCGCGCACGCCTTCGTGGAGAAAGCGAGACTGGAGAAGCTGATCGCAGCGATCGAGAAGAACGTGCGCATCGTCTATCTGGAAGACGTCCGCAAGACGGTGAGTTTCGGCGACAAGCTGCGCGGTGCATTTCGGGCGAAAAAGCCGCTGGTTGCGCGCAAGCCGGACGATTGGTGTGTGATCCTGTTCACGTCAGGTACCGAGGGCGTGCCCAAAGGCGTGGTCCTGTCCCACCGCAACGTGCTGTCTAATGTGGCGCAGGCCGAGGCGCGCATCGATTTCGGGCGCGAGGACAAACTGTTCATGGCGTTGCCCTCGTTCCATTCATTCGGGTTCATGGGCGGCATTGTGCTGCCGCTCATTTCGGGCGTGCCGACATATTTCTATCCGTCGCCGCTGCATTACCGCACCGTGCCAGAGTTGGTTTACGGCATCTGCGCCACCTACATGTTCGGAACAGATACGTTCCTCGCCGGCTATGCGCGCATGGCCAATTCCTACGATTTCCGCTCGCTGCGTTACATCGTGGCCGGCGCCGAGCCGATCAAGGAAGCGACACGGCGGATTTACCTGGAAAAATTCGGCATGCGCATTCTCGAAGGCTACGGCGTGACCGAGACGTCGCCGGTCTTGGCGCTCAACACGCCGATGTTCAACAAATTCGGCACCGTCGGCAAGCTTCTGCCGGGCATGCAGGCGCGGCTGGAGAAGGTCGAGGGTGTTGAAGGCGGCGGCCGCCTTTTCGTCAAGGGTCCGAACGTGATGCTCGGCTATTTGCGCGCCGACAATCCGGGCGTGCTCGAACCGCCGCCCGAGGGCTGGTACGACACCGGCGATATCGTCTCGATCGACGAGCAGGGTTACATCGCCATCAAGGGCCGCGCCAAGCGCTTCGCCAAGATCGGCGGCGAGATGATCTCGCTCGCCGCCGTCGAGACGCTCGCGACCGAGCTGTGGCCGAACTACAATTCCGCCGTGGTCGCTGTGCCCGACGACCGCAAGGGCGAACGCCTCATCCTCGTAACCGACAAACACAGCGCCACGCGCTCCGACTTTCAGGCTTACGCACGCAGCAAACACGCCTCGGAGCTGATGTCGCCCGCCCAGGTGATAATCCTAGATAAGCTGCCGCTGTTGGGCTCCGGCAAGCCCGATCTGCAGGCGCTGCAGAAATTGGTGCGCGAGTACCTGGAGGCCAAGGTCGCCGCGGCGGAGTAGGCGTACCGAGGCGCGCTCGATGATGGATTATTAGGGGGCTATCAGACGTGACCGCTCTTGTGCCGCTAGGGTTCGGACTCAATCAGCCCGCCAACGGACGGTCTGGTCAGTCCCGCTTCTCAGAAATCGGCGTGCCGGGCGACGCTTCGACGCTTGCGACGCGATCGAGGTTTGCGATCAGGCGCGTTAGCAGGTCAACGAGCAGCCCGACCTCCTCGTCCGTGAAGTTGCGCAGTACCTCATGATTACCCCGAAGTAAGGTAGCAACTGCGTCCGGCAGGCGCGCTTCCGCGACCTCGGTCAATGTGATGCGGCTGCTGCGTCCATCGGCCGGGTCAGGCGCGCGCTGAATCAGCCCGTCTCGCTCCATACGGGCGAGCATCTGTGCCATCGGCGGCTGCTCGATCTTGGCGAAGCGGGCGAGATCACGTTGCGTGCTTGCCCGGCCATCTTGAAGCGCGACCAGTACTGGCAGATGTCCAACGCCGAAGCCAAGCGGCTTGAGCCACGCTTCACTGAGGCGGGCGAACCCGCGCGCCGCGAGACTGATCAGGTGCCCAGGCGTCGAGAGCACATCCAGGTCCATCGCACTTCACCCCTTGCACCTACCGTCGCCCTGATGCATACGTGCATATGTAAAGCGGGTTGGCCTCTAACGCAACACTCGCACTGTGCAAGGAGAGACCCAATGGACGATGACATCAAAGTCCTTGAACGCATCTACGATCGCTTTAACGCGCGGGACATAGACGGCGTGCTGACCATGCTCACCGACGATGTCGCCTGGGCTAACGGTATGGACGGTGGCCACGTCCATGGCCGCGAGGCCGTACGCGAGTACTGGACGCGCCAATGGACCATGGTCAGTCCGCACGTCGAGCCTGTGGGCTTTCATCGAACTGCGGATGGCGCGATCATCGCGGAGGTCCGGCAGACCGTCCGCGATCTCGAAGGCAAACCGCTCCAGGGGCAGACGCACGGGCTTAAAGACAAGACGGTCGGACACGTTTTCCGTCTTCGAGACGGCAAGGTGGCTCGCTTCGACATCCAGGATGCTGCCTAGTCCAGTAGGCCGACAGAAAGCCGGCGGCGGGGGAATATGTCTTTTGCAAACCACGGTCTATTCGTGGTATTTGCGCTCCCGATGGCCGATCCGCTCGACACCCTCAGCACGCTGCTAACTGACTACCCGCACATGGGGCCGGGAGCTCTAATTTTGGCGGGCGCTAGCATAGGGCTAGCGATTGGCTGGGTGCTCTGGCAGCAGCGAAATAGCCATCTCAAACAAGTCAATGACGATCTAAAGGATGCCCTGGCGGGCAAACTTCCGGTAGAATCGGTCGCCCATTTACTGAAACCGCGCAGGTCGAAATTGGGACCCGCCATCGTTACAATTTGCTTATTAGGCGCGGCCATCGGCGCCATCATTTGGTATTTTCAGAGCGCCCCACCTTTAAATGCAGCCGCTACCGTGGTGCATGATCCGCCAACGGCAGAGCAAATCAAACAGGCTGCAGGGAAGGAATTGGCCAAGCTCGGCGAAGAACGCAATGATCTGCGGAGACAAAGGGATGCGCTTCAGCAGCAACTTCAGAGCACAATACAGCAAAGAGACAATGCTCTGCGCCAAGCGAATCTTCCGCCAGCCGAGCCTGCACCTAAGCTAAGCCCTAGCGAGATCGCAACAAAAATTGGTGTTTGGAATACAATAGATCAGCGGATGAACATTCTATCTCGGCTTTTGAACCAAGGTTATATATTGATGGATCGTTGGGAAGAGAACGCCCGGTCCGATCGAGGTAACTTGGCAAAAAATATTGGCTCGCTTTCTGCTTCAATTGAACAGTTTCGCTCAAAATTGGATGAACTACGCAATCTTTACGGACAAGATAAGGAGATCACCACGATATTACTGCCAGTGTAGGTGCCCGGCGGCCGAACGACCCCGACCGCGACTATTTTTCTTTCCCTACCAAACTCACTCAGTCAGTTTTCCAGCCATTTGCGTGAACTGCCAGAGCCTCTGCCGGAAGATACGGGAAATGAAATGATTCCTTACG
>JBAUGC010000720.1:0-4187 GCA_049679485.1 Xanthobacteraceae bacterium | reverse complement strand
GAAGTAGACAGCTCTTATGCCGGCGTTGCGACCCGGATGGGGATCGACACGCAGAAGCTGACCCAATTGCTCGTCGCCGGCGGCGCCAGCGACGATACCTTAAAGCGGCGGCTGCGGGCGCAGCTTGCCTGGACCAACCTTGTACGCGGGCGCTACAGGGCAAGCCTCGAGATCAGGGACAAAGACGTCGAAGCGCAGCTCCTGCAAAAACCCGAAAAAGAAAAGAACGACGTCGGCTATGAGTACATCATGCGCCCGGTCGTATTCATCGTGCCGCGGGGTTCGCCGGAAACGGCTTACGAAACCCGCAAGCGTGATGCCGAAGCGCTGCGCGCCCGATTTCAGAACTGCAACGACGGGGTTGCTTTTGCCCGCGCGCTCGAAGACGTCGCCGTGCGCGATCAGGTGTCGAAGTATTCCGCCGACCTTGCGCAGCAATTGCGCGAAATTCTCGACACCACGGCGGTCGGCCATCTGACGCCGCCGGAGACGACGGCGGAGGGCGTGCAGATGTTTGCGATCTGCGCCAAGAGAGAGACCAAATCCGAGACGCCGGAAATGCGCGAGATCCGCGATCAAATGCTGCAGCAGAGGTTCGGCGCAAAAGCCAAGCAATATCTTGAAAGTTTGCGGCGGGCGGCGATGATCGAATACAAGATGCCGGAAGACAAATAGGCGGCAGAAGCGAAATCGTGCAGCCACTGGCTTTGACCATCGGCGAGCCGGCAGGAATCGGCCCCGACCTTTGCCTTGCGGTCTGGCATCGGCGCGCCGAACTCAACATTCCACCATTCTACATCGTCGGCGACCCCGATTTTCTCCGCCGTCGCGCCGATCGGCTAGGCGTCGATGTTCCGATTGCGACCGTAAAGCCGTCGGCCGCGGCAGCAACTTTCCCATCCGCATTGCCGGTAGCTCCCCTCGACATCGCGATTAGCGCCGAGCCAGGCGACCCGGACCGATCGAGCGCTCCCGCGGCCGTGGCTTCCATTCGCCGCGCGGTCGCCGATGTCATGGCGGGATCCGCCGCCGCGGTCGTCACCAACCCGGTGGCCAAAAACGTGCTCTACAATTGGGGATTTGCCGAACCCGGCCACACCGAATTTTTGGCGACGCTGGTCCAGGAAGCGACGGGCAAGACGCTGCGGCCGGTCATGATGTTGTGGTCGCCCGAACTCGCCGTTGTGCCGGTGACGATCCACCTGCCGCTGCGGGAGATCTTCCAGCATCTTTCAACCGGCCTCGTGGTTGAAACCGGACGTATCGTGGCACGTGACCTCGCGTCACGATTTCGCATTGCGCGGCCGCGTCTTGCGATCGCCGGGCTAAACCCCCATGCTGGCGAGAGTGGTGCGCTCGGCGAAGAAGACCGAACCATCGTGGCACCTGCGGTCGCCTGCCTTGTTGCCGACGGCATTGATGCCCGGGGCCCGCTGCCGGCGGATTCGCTGTTCCACGAGGCGGCGCGCGCGACCTACGACGTGGCGTTGTGCATGTATCACGACCAGGCGCTGATCCCGATCAAGACGCTCGCCTTTGACCATGCCGTCAACGTCACACTCGGGCTTCCTTTCGTGCGAACCTCGCCCGATCACGGTACCGCCTTCGATATCGCCGGCACCGGCGCCGCCGACCCGACAAGTCTGGTTGCGGCGCTGCGGCTGGCGGCACGGCTGGCAATGGCGGACAGCCTGGCTGCCCTTCCCGCATCGTGACCATTGTGCCTGACGGCCTGCCGCCGTTGCGCGAAGTTATTCGCCGGCACGGTCTCATCGCCAAGAAGTCTCTCGGACAGAATTTTCTGCTCGACCTCAATCTCGCCGCGCGGATTGCGCGCGCGGCGGGAGAGCTTGCAGGGGTGACTGTTCTGGAAATCGGCTCAGGACCAGGCGGCCTCACGCGCGCGCTGCTGGCTCTCGGCGCTGCCCGGGTGATCGCGGTCGAGCGCGATGCGCGCGCAATTGCAGCTTTGGAGGAAATTGCCGACCACTATCGCGGCCGGCTTGAGATCGTCGCGGCAGATGCACTTACGTTCGATCCGCGCTCGCATCTCGAGCACAGTCCGGTGCGTATCGTGGCCAACTTGCCCTACAACATCGCCACGGCGCTGTTGGTCTTGTGGGTCACGCTCGAGCCGTGGCCGCCCTGGTACGAGGCCGCCGTACTCATGTTCCAGCGCGAGGTCGCCGAACGCATCGTGGCGGCGCCCGGCTCAAAAAGCTACGGACGGCTGTCCGTGCTGGCTCAATGGCGTTGCGAGGCGCGAATCCTGTTCGACGTTAGTCCTTCCGCGTTTGTCCCGCCGCCAAAGGTTACCTCCTCGCTGGTGCGCCTGTCGCCGCGGGCGCAGCCGCTCCCTTGCGATCGTAAGCTTCTCGAAACCGCAACGCAGGCTGCGTTCGGGCAGCGCCGCAAGATGCTGCGTCAAAGCCTGCGCTCGCTGAATGTCGATGTTCCGGCACTTCTCGCGACCGCAGGGCTAAGCCCGACGGCGCGCGCCGAAGAAATCTCGGTGGCCGGTTTTGCGTCGCTGGCGCGGGCCCTCGCCGCCCATCGCACTCTCGGGCATGATGCCGATGCCTGATGCCGAGGGGGTAGCCACTATGACTAAAATGCACCGCCAGTCGCTCGTTGCCTACGGACAACCGCTCTGCGAAACCATCGTGGACTGCCCCGCGCCGCGCGGCAGCGAAGTGCTGGTCCGCATCGAGCGCTGCGGCGTGTGCCATTCCGATCTGCACCTGCAGGACGGTTATTTCTCGCTCGGCGGCGACAAAAAACTCGACGTCACCGCCGGACGCGCGCTGCCGTTCACGCTCGGGCATGAGATCGCTGGCGTCATCGAGAGCGCGGGCGACGAAGCCAAGGACGCGGTCATTGGCCATCGGGTGGCGGTTTATCCGTGGATCGGGTGCGGTACCTGCCCGGCGTGTCTCGCGGGCGAAGAAAACCTGTGCTCCAACCATCGCCATCTCGGCATCGCTGTCGATGGCGGATTCGCCACCCACGTACTCGTACCGCACTCGCGCTACCTCCTCGATTACGCGCCGCTGTCGCCGGACTTCGCCGGACCGTTGATGTGCTCGGGCTTGACCGCTTATGCGGCGCTTAAGCGGCACACCAACCGGCCGGAGCGCGGTCCGGTGCTGCTGGTCGGATTAGGCGGCGTCGGCATGATGGGACTTGCCATTGCGCGGGCTCTATTTCGCACTCCGCCGATCGCCGCCGATATCGACGCCGATAAGCGCCAGGCCGCGCTCGCAGCCGGTGCGGCGCAAGCCTATGACCCGTCCGACCCTCAAGCGCGCAAGGCCGTGATGGCGGCGACCGGCGGCGGGCTGCTTGCGATCTGCGATTTTGTCGGCTCCGACAAGTCGCTGCAATTTGCGACCGGATTGCTTGCCCGCGGCGGCAAGGTCGTGGTGACGGGCCTTCTTGGCGGCAATTTTTCAATCGCCGCCGCCATGTTTGGCATCAAGGCGATGACGATCGAGGGTACGCTTACCGGGACGCTCGCAGAGGCGCGTGAGCTGCTCGAATTGGCGCGCTCGCGAAAGATCGCGCCGATTCCCACCCGCGATCGGCCGCTCGGAGAGGCGCAGGCGGCGCTGGATGATTTACGCTCGGGCCGCATCGTCGGCAGCACCGTGCTGTCGGCCTAAGGACTTCAGCGACACCAAGAATTGGTAGCACCAAAAATGCGCATTACGTGGGGATCGGCGTCTTCCCGGTCATTTCATCCGCAGATTGCTGATCGCCTCGACGGCTGACGTACCAAAATCGAAAGAGCACGATGAAAATTGCGGCGATTAGTCCGGCGCAAGCGATGACGATCATAATTTTATCCGCGGTCCAGCCGGCGCCAAGGAGCGAGCCCGCAATCAGCGGACCGACAATCTGACCGAACCGACCCATGGCCATGCCCCAGCCGACCCCGGTGGAACGAATTGGCGTGGGATAGATCAGCGCGGACAGCGCAATCGCGCCGGCCGTCCCAAGCCCCATGAACAGACCGATGAGACCGATGAACGTTGCGGCAAGCGCAACCGACGAAGCGCCATAACCCAATCCGATCGTCGCCGCGGTTCCAAGCAGGAATGCCGGAAACAGCACCAGCAAGATTCCGAAGCGCTCCATCAACCGCCCGGCGGTCGACTGGCCAATGAAGGCGCCCAAACCGTTAAAGG
>JBAUGC010000719.1:0-9616 GCA_049679485.1 Xanthobacteraceae bacterium | reverse complement strand
CGATCGCCGCTTTAGCCGCCAGTACCGCGTGTGCCGTTCCACGCCGCTCTCGCTGCACAAAGCATTCGGCGCCCGGCAGAACGCGCCGTGCTTCGGCCTCGACCGCCTCCTGCCTAGTGCCGACGACGACAGCTGTCGCCGTGACGCGAGCGTCGGCGACTGCCGCCAGCACATGCGCAAGCAACGAACGGCCGGCGATGGCATGCAAGACCTTGGGCCGCGCCGAGCGCATCCGCGTGCCCTCGCCGGCCGCGAGCACGATTGCAAGGCAGGTTCGTGCCGTCATGAACGAGCTCTCCGCGGCGCTCTCATAGCCGAGCAAGCTCGCCATGACGAGCGTCCGCACGGCATGCATCGCGCCGCGAATGACAGTTTAAGAGTTCCAAAGCGACCGCCAGCGGCAGTTCAAGCACTGGAATCTGCTACTTTACGATTGATTCGGTGAAGATACCCGGAGCGGACGCATGCTGGAGGGAGCGCGATTTGTAACCGCGACCTCAAGAACACGAGCTGGCGCTCAGGCCGCTTTCACTATGCAGGGGCTTTGGCGCCAGGCGGTGTGGGGCTGCATCGCTGCGGCCGCAGTGTTGCTCGCTGTCCTCGCGGCCTTCACTGACATCGGCTCGCAGCGGGCCGCGCTGGTCTTTGGTGCTTCGAACGCCACGCCAGCTCCGCATCCGCAAACTGCGCAAACCAGCCAAGTTGTTGCACAGGCAACGACCCCAGCCCCGTCGCGTTCGCTGGACGCCGATTACGTGATTCGGCAATTGACGCAGACGGTTCGCGGTCTTGCCGATGACCGCGACCGCATGATGAAGCGGCTTGCCGCAATCGAGCGCAATGTCGACGATATGACCGGTTCGATCAGCCAGCAGATCGAAGCGGTCAAAGCCGCAAGCACTCCCCCCGCTGTGCCGTGGCTTAACACCGCGTCCATGGCGCCGATCGCCGCTCCGGAAACATCGCCGCCGGCCGGCTGGGAATCGACGCCGCGGCCGAGTTCGACGCCGCCTACCGACGCGCAGCCACCGCCCGACGCCGCTACAACTCCGGCCAACGCCGCCTACGGCGCCGAAATCGGCAGCGCTGCTTCAATTAAAGCCCTACACGCGCGCTGGGCCGGAATCCGCTCCGCTCACCTGCAAATTCTTGACGGCTTAACGCCGGTCGTGGCGCTGCGGGAAAATCCGCGATCGCATAAGACCGAGTTGCGGCTCGTGGTCGGACCGTTTGCCAATGCGGCCGCGGCGGCGCAACTGTGCGCGTCGCTGACGGCTGTCCGGCTGTCCTGCTTTCCGACCATGTTCGACGGTCATAACCTCGCGCTGGAATGATCGACGCTGTATAGTGCCCCGTATGCCCGAAGTGATCGCGCCGCGCCGGCTGTTTCTGCCGACTGCCCGACAGACAAACTGGCTCCTTGTCATCGCCTTCCTGTCGCTGGGAGAGGCGCTCTATCTGCGTTATCAGGCGATGGAAAACAGCGTGGTATCGATCGCCTGCCGGGGCGGGCTCGGCACCTGGTTATGCGGCACATTCCGGCTGGCGATCGTGCTCTACAACCATCAGGTCTTTGGCGGAGTCGCACTCGCCGTCGCGCTTCTCAATCTCATCCGGCCATCGCTCATCCTGTTTGCGGTGGCGCTCGCAGCGGCGGCTTTCGGCGTGGTGATGCACAATGCCGACCTTTCGGCACTTGGCGTCGGCGTGCTCATCCTGAGCTTGGCGCGTCCCGTGCCAGTGCCAAGATAATTGCAAGACCGATCAAGGCGCCGCAGAACCAGACTGACTGCCAGTTGGCGAAGGTTTCGTTAAAGACAATGTAGACGGCCGAGACCGCGAGAGCCGCTGCGGCTGCCGTCTCGGCGACCGCCCGCTGTCCCGCCGGGCGCGGCATCGAAGCCAGCAACACCAGAAACGGCACCGCCGCCGCAGTCAGCGGTGCAAACGGAATGTCGCGGTAACGCGGATCGAACACCAGGCCGAGTGTTGCTTCGACCGTGACCAGCATCAGCGCGATCAACGTGCCGCCCAGCAGCCATTCGAGGCTAACGCGGCGTCCCCGACTGCCAAGGAGCGACGCGAACGACGGAGTTGAGCGGCCGGCAGCGTAGGCGGCGGCGCAGACGATCGGAGCAGCGGCGGCAATTGCAGCGAAGGCAAGCGAACGCAGCCAGCTCCCCGGGCTGAAACTGTTAATGACGACCGCCTCGATCACCCAACCGAACAGGACGCCGAGAACAAGCGCCAGTGCGGCGATCCTCAGCCATTGCGAT
Source organism: Xanthobacteraceae bacterium (assembly GCA_049679485.1). GTDB lineage: Bacteria > Pseudomonadota > Alphaproteobacteria > Rhizobiales > Xanthobacteraceae > BOG-931. The sequence continues at coordinate 7,340 of JBAUGC010000719.1, read as the reverse complement.
GCCGAGAGGCCCTTCTCGCGCCCGGCAAAAAACGCAGCGCCGAAGGTCAGGGCTACTAGCAGCACACCAGCCAGCGCCTGGACGACCCAGTGCGGATGATCCGAGACCGTGCCGTCGAAACTGAATTTCGGCGCGCCGGTGGCGCGGTCGATGATGCCCCAATAGCCGCCGACCGCGCCTTCGAGCTCCCGTTTCCACGGCTGATCGAACGCCTCGATGACGTTCATCCGAAAGTTTTCGCGCTTCGCCAGTTCCATGGCCTCGATGATGGCGCGCGCCTGGTTCGAAGGTGACGGCCGGGCGTCTTCACGCATCCGGCCGGCGCTCGGCCAGCCGAATTCGCCGATGACGATCTCTTTCCCCGGAAACGCGGCAGCCACCCGCGCTCGGATGGCCGCTACGTGGGCGGCCGCGCGCGTTGCCGGTATCGGGAAGTCCTCCCAGTAGGGCAGGACATGGATGGTAACAAAATCGACCGCGCTTTGGACGTCGGGATAGCGCAGCCAGAATTCCCACACGTCAGCGTAGGTGACCGGCATCGGCACCTGCGCCTTGACCTGGCGGATGTAGCCGATGAGGTCGGTAGACGACATTTCGCCGCGCAGCAGGACCTCGTTGCCGACGACCACGGCGGCGATGACATCGGGATACGCTTTGGCGAGCGCGACGGTGGTTTCGATCTGCCGACGGGTCTTGGCCGGATCGCTTGAGACCCAGATGCCGTGCAGGACCTTCAGCCCGTGCCGTCTGGCGCTCTCCAGCACGTCGGCACGGCCATCGTCGACCGAATAGGTACGAATACAATCGGTATACTTCGATAATAATGCCAGATCCTGTTCGATCTGCGCCGCATCGACGCGGGTTCCCTCGACCAGCGGATTCTGGCTGTCGCGGAACGGCGCGTAAGACAGGCAATAAGGCTTACCGACGGACGCCGTCGGCGACGCGATCTGGATCGGCGCGCCCAGCCACCACCAAACCCCGCAAACCACAAGCGCGGTGACCACAAACGACGCCAGCGCTGAGCCGGCCGCGGAGCGTCCTCTGCTAGCGGACATGGACAGCCATTAACCTTGCAATCGCCTCGTGCCAAGATCGGTGCCAGGTTCAGCGGCTGCGTCGCGATACGCGCTGGACAAACCGGCGTAGTTGGGGTGTTGTCACGCGGGGTCCGCCGAGAAAATGCCGCACGGGGCGGCGCAATTAGGTGGCCAGGGAAACGTCCCCTTCTCGATTCTAAAACTTAAGAAGACCATGCATCATCGTGTGTTGAGCCTAGTTGGCGGACTGTGCGCCGCCTTGTTGTTCACTGCGGTCACATTCGGCGCGCTCAGTCAGGGGGCGCTTGCACAGACCAACGAGCCCAAGGCCGCTGACAAGCCCGCGGCGGCAGGTCAGGAACCGGCAAAAGAACCGCAGAAGGTCGACGAATTCGCCGAGGCGCAACATGCGCTCACCGGTCCCGCCGGCAATCCCGAGTGCGTCTGGCTCGGCCGCCGCGTCGTCAGCCTGCTGTGGCGCGACGATCTCGACACCGCCTTTCGCCACCTCGATCTCTATGACCGCTTTGGCTGCCAAAGCGCCCACATCCAGGCGTCGTTCCGCTGCCTGATCCTGCACGGCAACAACATCGACCCGAAGGCCGCCGACAGCCTTAACGGCCGGGTGCAATCCTGCTGGATCAACCCGGTGTCACCCGCCATTTCAGTCCCGGCGGCGGCAGCCCCGAGCCCAACGACCAGCCGATAACGTTGCCGACGTTTTGGTCGCGCTGAACCGCCAAAAAAAGTTTAGGACTCAAAGCCGTTGTCTTGAATTTGCCATTACCTCCGCCTAATTTTTGTTCGCCGGTCGCAGGTCGCCTATTTCCTTAACTGCCGAGCCTACGGGGACGGGTTCGGCGCGTTGTATCCTCACTCCCCTCGTGGTTATGCATTCAATGCGCACCGTAGCTGCCGTGCTCGCGCTTGTAGCGTGCGTGCATGCCGGCTTGTGGGCCTCGCTACGAACCAAAGAAGCGGCTCCGGATTTCACTGGACAGCTTGCCAGCGTTTCCTACGCGCCGTTTGTCGCCTCCGCGCATCCGGATTGGGGCGAACGCCCGACCGTCGAACAGATCCGCGCCGACCTCAAGGCCATAGCGCCCTATACCCGCGCCATCCGCACCTATTCGTCGACCGGCGGTGCCGAACTGGTGCCGCCGATCGCCGCCGAGTTCGGCCTTAAGGTCACGGTCGGAGCCTGGATCGACAAAAACAAGGAACGCAACGAGCGGGAAATCCGCTCAGCGCTCGATCTCGCCCGCCACAATAGCAACGTTAACGCCATTGTGGTCGGCAACGAGACGATGCTGCGGAATGAGACCAGCGCCGAAGACCTTATTAAGCTCATCCAGCGGGTGAAAAAATCGAGCCCCGTCCCTGTAACGACGGGTGAAAATTGGTCGGCGTGGGTCGACCACCCGGAGCTGGCCTCGGCGGTAGACTTCATCGCTGCGCATATCTTGCCGTATTGGTCAGGAATGAAAGGCTCCAAAGCGGTCGATCATACGATCGAGATCTACGACAAACTGCGGCGTCTGCATCCGGGCAAGCGCATCATAATCGCCGAATTCGGCTGGCCCAGCGCCGGCTACAACTTTCGTGACGCCAATCCCGGCCGGATGGAGCAGGCGGCCATTGTCCGCGACTTCGTGGCCCGCGCCGAGGCCTACGGCATCGACTACAACGTCATCGAGGCGATCGATCAGCCGTGGAAGACAGCCGAAGGCGGCGTCGGCCCCTATTGGGGTCTGCTCGATTCGTCGCGTGCGCCGAAATTCTCCTGGACCGGTCCGATCACCGATCCGGACTACATCAAGCAGGCCGGCCTTGCCGTGCTGTTCGGGCTTCTCCTGTCGTTGCCGATCCTCGCCGTCAGCCGGGTGACCACGGCTCAAGCGTTAATGCTCGCCGGATCGGCCAACCTGGTCGGTGCCTGGGTTGCAGCAATCGCGGCGTTCTGGAACGGCCATTATTTTGTACCGGGCGCCGCCTTTGCGCTCGGGCTTGGTGTGCTCCTGTTGATACCGCTGGTCGCTATCGCGCTCGCGCGCGTCGAGGAGATCGCTGCCATCGCCTTGGGGCGTGCGCCGCGGCGGCTTGCCCATTCTCCGCCTCTGGTCCCCGACGCCTTCGCGCCGAAAGTGTCGATCCATATTCCGGCGTGTCGCGAACCGCCGGAAATGTTAAAGGCGACACTCGATGCCATCGCCCGGCTCGACTACCCCAATCTGGAATGCGTTCTGGTCATCAATAACACGCCCGATCCGGCGCTGTGGCGGCCGGTCGAGGAACATTGCGGTACCCTGGGCGACCGGTTCAAATGCGTCAGGGTTGAGAATCTCATCGGTTACAAGGCGGCTGCGCTGCGGCTGGCGCTGGCAAACACCGCGAGCGACGCCGAAATCATCGGCGTGATCGATGCCGATTACATGGTTGATGCGGATTGGCTCAAAGCCTTAGTGCCGCTGTTCGCAGACCCGCGGGTCGGCCTCGTTCAATCGCCCCAAGACCACCGCGATGGCGACCGGTCGGTGCTCCATCGCGCCATGAACGCCGAATATGCCGGTTTCTTCGATATCGGCATGGTGCAGCGGAACGAAGCCAACGCCATCATCGTGCACGGCACGATGTGCCTCATCCGGCGCGCCGCGATCGAAGGGGCCGGGGGCTGGTCGAGCGACACCATCGTCGAGGACAGCGATATCGGGCTGGCGCTGCTGGAGCGCGGCTGGCTCGCGCACTACACCAACCGCCGCTACGGCTATGGCCTGCTGCCGGACACGTTCGAAGCTTACAAACGGCAACGCCAGCGCTGGGCGTTTGGCGGCATGCAGCTTGTGCGTAAACATTGGCGACATTTGTTGCCGGGGGCTGAAAGCCTGTCGCGGGAGCAAAAACGCGAATACGGCCTCGGCTGGCTCAACTGGCTCGGTGCGGAAAGTGTCGGCGTTGTCGTCGCGCTTCTCAACATCGCCTGGGTGCCGGTGGTGGCGTTCGCCAACATTGCCGTTCCGGACCGGATTCTGACGGTACCGATCCTCGCCTCGTTCATCGTCTCCGTCGCCCATTTCGCTGCCCTCTACCGGCTGCGGGTGCGCATACCGATCGGCCAGATGTTCGGTGCGGTCTTTGCCGCCATGTCCATGCAATGGACCGTCGCGTATGCGGTTGGCGCGGGCGTGTTCAAGGAGCGGTTGCCGTTTCTGCGCACGGCCAAGGGCGGCGCGACGCGCAAGGGCGACTTCCCCGCCTTCTGGGAAGGCGTGATTGCCGCGCTACTCCTGATCGGGGCGCTGACTCTGGTCATCAGCAACTACAAACAAGTCCGCGAAATCAACATCTTCGCGGTGGTTCTTGTGGTCCAGAGTTTGCCGTTCCTCGCGGCGGTCGCCATGGCCGCCATCGAAGGCACGCGGCTTAACTCGTTCGCTTATTGGCGGGCGCTTGAGGCCCGGGCGCTCGAGTTGCTGCCGCGGTCCAAGAGCATCGCCGAACCGGCGAAGCTGCCGGCGGAAAACCGGGTCGAAGCGGCGCAGTAATCGTCAGCCGGCGAGCGCCGTCTCCGCGAGCCGCACCCAGTAAGACGTTCCGGACGGGATCGCCTCGTCGTTGAAGTCGTAGGCCGGATGATGCAGTCCGGCGCTGTCGCCGTTGCCGATCCAGATGAACGCGCCGGGCCGCTCCTGCAGCATGTAGGCAAAGTCCTCTGCGCCCATGATCGGGGGAGCATCGGTGTTCACCTTGTCCTTGCCGGCGATCTCGGCCGCGACCTCCGCGGCAAACACCGTCTGCCGCTCTTCGTTGACCAGCACCGGATAGCCGGTCGTGTAGGTGAGCTTGGCCTTGGCGCCATAAGTCTGCGCGGCGCCTTCCACGACCTGCCTGATGCGCTTCTCCAAGAGCTTGCGCACGTCGGCCGAGAGGCTGCGCACGGTGCCGCGCAGCTGCGCGTACTGCGGGATGACGTTTTCGGTCTCGCCGGCGCGGAACACGCAGACCGAAATCACCGCGGCTTCGAGCGGATCGACATTGCGCGCCGCGATCGACTGCAACTGGGTGACGATCGCCGCGCCGACCAGGACAGTATCGACGCCGCGATGCGGCCACCCGGCATGCGCACCGGTGCCTTCGAGGTCGATCACAATGGTGTCGGTCGACGCCATCAGCGGCCCGGAGCGGATGGCGAATTGCCCGACGGGCAAACCCGGGCCGTTGTGCATGCCGTACACCTGCTGGATACCGAAACGATCCAGCAAGCCGTCCTTGATCATGGCGCGAGCGCCGGCGCCGCCTTCCTCCGCCGGCTGAAAGATCACGACCGCGGTGCCGGCAAAGTTGCGCGTGTCGGCGAGATACTTGGCCGCGCCAAGCAGCATGGCGGTGTGACCGTCATGGCCGCAGGCGTGCATCTTGCCGGGCACGGTCGATTTGTACGTCAGGTTGGTCGCCTCCTCGATCGGCAGCGCATCCATGTCGGCGCGCAGCCCGACGACCTTGCCGCCCGCTTTCCGTCCGCGGATGACCCCGACGACGCCGGTCCGGCCGATGCCGGTGGCGACTTCGTCGCAGCCGAAGCTTTTGAGTTTCTCCGCAACCGCCGCCGCCGTGCGGTGCACGTCGTACTGAAGTTCCGGATGGGCGTGGATGTCCCGCCGCCACGCGGTGATTTCCGGGTGCAGGTCGGCAACGCGGTTCACGATTGGCATCGTATGATCCTCGTTCGGCGCTACCCGGCCCGCCGCGCAGTGTAGCAAATGGCTCGCGGGAAGCGACACTTGATCGTTTGCCGAATTCCGCCGGCGCAGTATGCTTTCTGCTAACGCGATGCCGGGGAGCTAAGAGGAAATGCAATGGCCGGGAGCCCGAAATACGACCTCCTTCTCCGCGGCGGGCGCGTCATTTGCCCGGCGTCCGGCATCGACGGCATCCGCGACGTAGCGATCCGTGACGGCCGCATCGCGGCAGTTGAACAAACCATCCTGCCGTCGAGCGCGGTGGAGACAATCGACGTTTCCGGCAAGCTGGTGCTGCCGGGCCTGATCGACACCCACGGCCACGTCTACCAATACGTCACCGGACGTTTCGGATTGAATCCGGACATGGTCGGCGTGCGCTCGGGCGTGACCACCGTGGTGGACCAGGGCGGCCCCTCCTGCATGACGCTCCCCGGCTTCCGCCGCTTCATCGCCGAGCCGGCGGAGACGCAGATTTACGCATTCCTTTCCGCCTATCTGGTCGGCGGTCTGGAGGGCCACTACTACCCCAGTCTCTACAGCCCCGACTGCGTCGACATTGATGCGACTGTTACGGCCGCCGATGCCAACAAAGACATCGTGCGCGGCATAAAGGGCCACGCCGAGATCGGCGGTTTCGCGCGCTGGGGCATCAAGGTTCTGGAAATGGCGGCCGAGATCGGCCGCCGCTCCGACCTGCCGCTCTACGTGCACTTCGGCACGCTGTGGGGCCTGCCCGAGAGCGGCGCCAACGGCGAGGACGCCGACACCATTCTGGAGCGCGTCATCCCGCGGCTCCGCGCAGGCGACATTCTCGCCCATCCGTTCACGCGGCATCCCGGCGGTTTCGTCAACCGGCAGGGCGAGGTTCACAAGGTCATTCGCGCCGCCCTCGACCGCGGGCTCAAGATCGACGTCGGCCACGGCAGCCATTTCTCCTATCGCATTGCAAGGAAGGCGCTCGATGCCGGCATCGTGCCGCACACGCTCGGCGCCGACATGCACGGCTACAACACCGAGGTCCCGGCGCCTGCCGGCACTCCGGACCAGCATTGCGACGACGAGAACCATCCGTTCCGCGGCCAGGCGCGCTTTAGCCTCACCCAGGCGATGAGTTCGATGATGGCGCTCGGCCTGCCGCTCGAAAGCGTGGTCCCGATGGTCACGCTGCACCCGGCACAGATGCTCGGGCTGACCGACCGGCTCGGCGCGCTCACGCCCGGTTTCACCGCCGACATTTCGGTGCTGCGGGACGATCGCGGCCGCTTCGTTCTGCGCGATAACGAGAACACCGAGGTGATCGCCGAGCGGCTCATTCGGCCGGCCTTCTGCCTGCGCGCCGGCAAGCGCTTTGACGCGGACTCGCCGATCCTGCCGCAGGCCGTCGCGGCGTAGTCTTACTGATTCAGAAAATCCCGGGCGCTCGTATGCGCGCCCTCGCCCCTTGCGGGAGAGGGCTGCTCGGCGCCTCAGCGACAAGGATGGGCGAGGGGTCTGGGCCGCGACCGCTCACCGATTCCCCCTCCCCACCCTCCCCCGCAAGCGGGGGAGGGAAAGGTGGGGG
>JBAUGC010000718.1:0-1670 GCA_049679485.1 Xanthobacteraceae bacterium | reverse complement strand
GGGCAGGAAACAGCGTGCCGATCGTCGTGTGCGTCAGGCTGATGACCGCGACCGTGGCAACGCCAGCGACAATGCCCGCCGCGGCGCCTTCCCGCGTGATCCATCGATTGCGCGCGAGGCTGAGCACGAGTGACGGAAACAGCTGAGTGACGAAGCTGTAGCCCATCAATCGCAACGCAACGATCGTCTGTCCGCCTTGCAGCGTAAAGTAGACCGCTACCAGCGCAACGAGCGGCACCAGCACCTTGGCGATCGCCAGCACGCGGGCGTCGGAAGCGGATCGATCGAACCCCCGGTAGAGATTGTTGGCGGCGAGCGTCGCCGTCGTCATCAGGATCATCGAGCCGGGAACGAGCGCGGTGAGCACGCCGGCCGCGCCAATGACGCCGACGGCCCAGGGATCGAAAGTCTTGACCGAGAGCTTGAATAAAGCGAGGCCGATCTCGGTGCCGGTGAGGCCGGGAACCTGGAGGATGGCGGCGAACCCGGCGAAGAACACGAACAGCAGGATCAGCTGATAGAGCGGAAGAAAAATTGCGTTAAGTCGAATGACCCGCGCGCCCTTCGCCGTGTAGATCGAACCAAACGTGTGCGGCCACATGTAAAAGCCGAGTGCCGTCAAAAGCACCGTTGAGGAAAACCACCAGACGCTCTCCCCAGGTACCGGCAGCACCGTGAAACCCGGCTTGGCCTGCTCGCTCGCCTCGAACATCGCGCCGAGGCCGCCGTAATAGTGTAGCGGAAAATAAATCCCGAGAAACACCACGACCAACAGGATCATCAAATCCTTGGCGACCGCGGTCCACGCCGAGCCGCGCACGCCCGATACCATCACGTAAGCGGTGGCGACGGTCGCGCCAATCCAGACCGCTGCAGTCGATGAGATCGCGCCGTAGCCGGCAATTGCAACGATGATGCCGAGCCCCTTGAACTGCAGCACCAGATACGGAATGAGCGCAACGATGCCGACCAGCGAAACGATCATGCCGAGCGCGGGGCTGTCGTACTTACGGACAAAAAAATCCGGCTGCGAGTAGAGCCGATGGTCGCGCGCGAACCGCCAGATCGGCGGCAGCATGAAATAGGACATCACGTAGGCAAGCGCGGCGTAGCAGAGAATGTAATAGGTCGGGCCGCCCTTGCCGTAGGCAAATCCGCTGCCGCCGAGAAAGGTGAAGGTCGTATAGATTTCGCCAGCCATCAGCAGGAACACAAGCGGAGCGCCGAATGAGCGGCCGGCGACAGTCCATTGCTCAAGTCCCATCTGCCGGCCGCGCCGCGCCAGAAAGCCGAGCCCGAGCGCCAGCAGCGCGGCCGCCGCAATACCGACGAGCGCGCCGTTCATTCGGAGCCGTCCTGGTTTGCCGGATCAAACCGAAAAATGATCGCAATGATCGCTGCGGTGAGCAGGATCCAGGCAACGAACCAGGCCAGCAGAAACGGCATGCCGAGGATGGTCGGCGTGACCCGGTTGACGAAGAACGGGCCGACCAGCATCGCTAGAAACGGCAGCACCGCGAGGGCGCGAACCATGCGCATCAGTTAACCCGCCACGCCCCTCCCGGCGGAGGTCTCCGCAGCGTCATAGGCTATTGCAGCCGCGCTGCCTAGCGCCGCGGCGGAAAGACCTTGTTACCCGTGTCGGCGAACGGCAACGATCGCAACAGTGT
>JBAUGC010000717.1:0-1700 GCA_049679485.1 Xanthobacteraceae bacterium | reverse complement strand
GTATGAAGCAGTTGCTCGATGACCCGTGGCAGGGCATCGAGGCGAAGTATCCGGTCGGCGCCCGCTTCAAGGGCCGCGTCACCAACATCACCGACTACGGTGCGTTCGTCGAACTCGAACCCGGCATTGAAGGTCTGATCCACGTCTCGGAAATGTCGTGGACCAAGAAGAACGTGCATCCCGGCAAGATCGTCTCCACGTCTCAGGAAGTCGAAGTGCAAGTTCTCGAAGTCGATCCCGTCAAGCGCCGGATTTCGCTTGGCCTCAAACAGACCATGCGCAATCCCTGGGAGGTTTTTCTGGAGAAATATCCGGCCGGATCGGTCGTCGAGGGCGAAGTCAAGAACAAGACCGAATTCGGCCTGTTCCTTGGACTGGACGGCGATGTCGACGGCATGGTGCATCTGTCCGACCTCGATTGGAAACGGCCGGGCGAACAGGTCATCGAGGAGTACAAGAAGGGCGATAAGGTCAAGGCGCAGGTTCTCGATGTGGATATCGAGAAGGAGCGCATTTCGCTCGGCATCAAACAGCTCGCGAGCGGCGCTGCCGAAACCGAGCCTGCGGCCGGCGAACTCAAAAAGGGCTCCGTCGTGACCTGCGAAGTGACCGAGGTGAAGGAGGGCGGGCTCGACGTCAAAATCGTCGGCACCGAATTGACCACCTTCATCAAGCGATCGGAATTGGCACGTGACCGTTCCGAGCAGCGTCCGGATCGTTTCGCTGTCGGCCAGAAAGTCGACGCCCGCGTGATCCAATACGACCGTCGGACTCAAAAAGTCTCCGTTTCCATCAAGGCGCTCGAAGTCGCCGAGGAGAAGGAGGCGATCGCGCAATACGGTTCTTCGGATTCGGGTGCGACGCTCGGCGATATTCTCGGCACCGCGCTAAAGCGCAAGGGTGAAGAAACCGAAAAGGAAGAAGAAGAAGCAGAATAATGGGTGAGGCGGCAATTCCGGGGTCCGCGTTCGCGCGGCTCCAGACCGACAACGGTAAGGCGAAAGCAAAGGAAACTCGGCAATGTCACTTGACGCCGACCTGATCGTCGACCGCCGCCGGATGCGGCGTAAGCTCACCTTCTGGCGCGTTCTCGCCATTGTGTTCATCGCCGTGATCGTCATTGGCGCGGCGGCGTACTTCAATAATCGCACTGGCCTTGCCGGGGCCTACATTGCGCGCGTGACCATCCAGGGGCTAATCCGGGATGATCAGGAGCGGGTGCTGCAGCTCGACCGCCTTTCGCGGTCCTCGATCGTGCGCGCCGTGGTGGTCCATGTCGACAGCCCCGGCGGCACCACGGCCGGCTCTGAGCAGCTTTACGACTCGCTGATGCGGTTGAAGGAACGAAAGCCGCTGGTCATCGTGGTCGATGGCCTGGCGGCGTCCGGCGGCTACATCACTGCCATCGCCGGTGATCATATTATTGCCAAGCAGACGTCTCTGGTCGGTTCGATCGGCGTCTTGTTCCAGTATCCCAACGTCGGCGATCTCCTTGATAAGATCGGCGTCAAAGTCGAGACCATCAAGTCCACACCGCTCAAGGCGGCGCCGGACGGCTTCGGGCCGACTTCGCCTGAAGCCCGCGCCGCGATCGAATCGATCATCAAGGATTCCTACGCTTGGTTCCGTGGTCTGGTACAGAATCGGCGCCATCTCAACGACGCCGAACTGCAAACCGTCGCCGATGGCCGCATCTTCAC
>JBAUGC010000716.1:0-1693 GCA_049679485.1 Xanthobacteraceae bacterium | reverse complement strand
GTCTCGCCGTGGCGCAAGCCTTCGACGCACAGTTGCTTCTCTGCAGCCGACACCGCCGGCTTGTCGGTGCCGGCAACGGCGACGAACGGCGAGAAGTCCGTACGCAACGGTAAATCTTCGGAAAATTGGAAGCAGGCCCGCGACGAAGCCGTATCGGCGTCGACGCTGTAGTCGAGGACGCGGAAGCCGTATTGCTCGCGCAGCCGCTCGTATTGGCCGCGGACGTCGGCTACCTCGCGCAGTTCGAGCGACAGCCGCAGCGCATCGAGCGCCGGCCGCCACTCTTCGCGGTGCGCCAGCACGTTGCCGAGAAACGCGAGGCTGTCTGCTTCCTCGGCGCGGCTGGTGGTGCGCTGGTACGCGACGTAAGCCGCCGTCGAAGCGCGCTCAAGCAGGAGCTGGCGCTCCTTGTCGTCGGCGGGCCGGATTTGCATGATCGCCCGCGCCAGTCGCAGCCACGTCGCGGTGTCGTTCGGCGCCGCCGCAACGACCTGCCCGAGCAGCGCCATGCCGGCGCGGAAATCGTTCCGCGAAAACGCCGCGTCGGCATCGCGCCGGACCTGCGCCACCGGCTTTGCCTGCGTGCCGGCGTCCGACTTGATCTGGGCTTCGAGTGTGATTGCGCTATCGGCAAGTTCCTTGTTCTGAAATGGCTTGTCAGCTGCGCTTGCGGCCAACGGGGCGATGACCAAGAGCGCGGCGGAAACGCCGGCGCGAAGCAACAAAAGCATTGGGCAATTCTCCCTCAATGGCGCGCAATTTCACCCAGTCACCGAGTCAAGGCAATGATCGTGTCGAGGTCGTGGCCGAAATCGCGCGGCGCGCCAATTTAGTAACCGTTTTGCAGCCGGATTCTGTATAAGCTTACCGTTGCACGGCCCCGTAGCTCAGGGGATAGAGCAACAGCCTTCTAAGCTGAAGGTCGCAGGTTCGAATCCTGCCGGGGTCGCCAACCAACAAAATCAAGGCTGCTTGATCTCCATTTATGGTGTCGCTCGCAGGCTACCTTACGGCCCGCGCCATGATGTGAGCCCTAACCCAACGCCAGCGGCCTAATATTTCTAAGCGTAACCAATAACACGCGACCGCTCAACAAAGCCCCGCTGCCCCCTTTTCGCTTCCCGAACTCGTGACGTGAATTTTCCGCTTCGGGTCGCGCTCGCCTTGCACCGGGGCACAGCTCGCAATGGCTGCTGACGGCTGAGACCGCGGCGTCCCGCAATGGCTGTTGGTCACCTGTTCACAAACGAACCGCGGACGGCCATCGCACGTTTTGTGGCCGTTAGTATGGCCCACTCTTGCGCATTTCGGGCCTTCGCAACTTCGCAATCCACAAATCCGTTATCTTGAATTCGCCCGGTTGCATTATCGATCAGACTTTGGCGGCAGGTATTGTCGGAGAAAGGAGAGAACAGGAGTGAGCCATTGGGGACTTCGAGTTCACTTCGCGAGATGGCGGGCGACTGAAGCAGTGCGGGAATGTCGCCTCTATAGTAGACCACCGTCCATGAAGATGCGAAAAGCACGCAGACTACGCCGGCGCGTCTGTAGAAGGACCCGGTCCGCGCAGCTTTGCGTCGCGGCCTCGTCCCGTGGCTAGGACGCATGTGCGAGTCGCTCCAAGCTGGACAGCCGCCGGGTCAGATGACGCGGTCTCGCGAAGCTGACCCTCGCATCGCGCGCCGGTATATTA
>JBAUGC010000715.1:0-22873 GCA_049679485.1 Xanthobacteraceae bacterium | reverse complement strand
CCCAACCTCAACCTGGCGCGCGCAGACACGCGGCTTCCGCTCAATAATAATCCGTTAGCGAGGCTCCCGTTCCAACGAACGCGAGCCTCGGATGGCCGCTATCTCCGTTTGCGCCGAGCAGATTTGCGCGCCGCCGGCGTCGCCTTTTTGCGGGATTTGGCAGCAGCGCGGCGGGGCGTTGCTTTGCTCTTGAGTTTCTTTTTCGCCGCTTTGACGCGTGGCGCCGCGCGTTTTGATTTTACTTTCGCAGCCGGCTTTGCCTTGCGGCCAGTCTTTGCCAACCGCTTTGCCGCGCGTTTGGGCGGAGCTTTGGGCGCGCTTCGTTGCGCGGGCTTTTCCGGCGGCTCGGCAGGTGCAGCTCCCTGAAGTCCGGTAAAGTACGCTACCATCGGCTCAAAATAATTCGACTGCCAGCCGCCTTCCTCGTAACTGCGCTGGTCATCCGGCACATTACTGTGCTCGAGCGTCAACAGAGTGCTGTCCCCGACCGCCGTAAGCACAATCGAGATCACCGAGTCTGCGTGCTCGTCGGTGAACTCGGTTGTGCGCCACGACTGCACGATGCGCTCAGCGGGGATCAGTTCAAGATTCCGGCCGCTGATATAACCGTCCCACGCCGATACCTCCGCACCGACCTCACCCGACATGTTCGCCTCGCCGCCGGTCATCTCGGTGTGTCCGAGACTGTCAAGCCATGCCTCGTAGATCTCCTCGGGCGAAGCCGGGATCGTGGCAGTCAGTGTGAATGTATAGGGCATTGTTACCTCCCGGGACGCGAGGGTGCGAATGATGGCAAATCTTCCTCGGCGCAAGCCGGCACGACCATCCTCGACGTTGGCATTTTATAAGTCGCCGGGATCGCGGGAGCATGACACGAAAGCCGCAATGGTCGTCACGTGTATGATGATGAGCCAACTGCGAGCCCTCGCTCCAGTTCCGCCATGGCATTGTTGCCGCTGTCGCCCGAACAACACAACCTCCGACGAAACTGTGAGCGGCGCGCCTCGCTATACCGCCCTGATGTTGTAATTCACCAGGTCGTCGGGCATGGTTATGCGTAACGCGATCGCTTGGGGGTCGGGGGTCGCAACGAAAACACTCAAGTTGTCGAGGTAGCGCTGGCGGGTGCTACTGAGAGACTTGGCGTCCGTAGCTCTTTTCTCGTGGTGGCAGCGACGGGTTTGCGGCGGTGGTTGCGTCAGCCGATGCTGGTTGTACTCGAAGCGGTAGGGGGCGATGCGGAGCGGCTTCGCGCGCACAAGCCCGCTTTGGCGTATTGCTGCTGACCTGCGCGCTCGCGGCCTGTGCCGTCGGCCCTGATTATGTGCCCCCGGCGGCGCCTACGCCCACGACATACAAGGAGCTTAAAGGCTGGAAAGTCGCCTCACCGGGCGATGGGCCCGGGCGCAGCGACTGGTGGTCCTTCTATCGCGACCCCAAGCTCGCCTTCCTGATCAAGCAGGTTGAAATCTCCAACCAGACCGTCGCGGCTGCAGCTGCGGCATACGAGCAGGCGCGTGCGGTCATTCGGCAGGCACAAGCGGCCCTGCTTCCGACCTTGACTGGAAGCTACACGTTCACCCGCTCGATGACGGGGCCGGCAGCCACAAACACTCAGGCGGGCGGCAGAGTCGGCAGCAGCCCCATATATTTAACAACTTACAATCCGCAGCTCTCCGCCAGCTGGGATCTCGACATTTGGGGCAAGGTGCGCCGACAAGTTGAGAGCAACGCGTCCGCAGCGCAAGCCACCGCAGCCGATCTCGACTTCGCCACGCTATCGCAGCAGGCGATGCTGGCCACCGCCTATTTCAATCTGCGCGCCGCGGATTCATTGCGCGATCTCCTCGATCGCACCGTCACAGAATACAACAAGACCCTCACAATCACCCGGAATCAATACAACGCCGGTTATGCCTCCGGTAACGGTTGCTGTACGATCGCGGACGTGGCCCTCGCCGAGGCCCTGGTGCTGAACACCGAAGCGCAGGCGATCAATGTCGGCGTGCAGCGGGCGCAATTCGAGCATGCGATCGCGATGCTGATCGGCCGGCCGCCGGGCGAACTCACGATCGGCCGGCATCTGCTCACCGGCAGTATTCCAAAAATTCCGGTCGCGGTTCCGTCGACGCTGCTCGAGCGGCGGCCCGACATCGCCGCGGCAGAACGAACCATGCAGGAACAAAACGCGCTGATCGGTGTCGCGGTGGCGGCCTTCTTTCCCGACATCAGCCTGTCCGGCGCTTTGGGATGGATTGGCACCCATCCGCTGCCATTCAACGTCGCCAACGAAGTTTGGTCGCTCGGCGCGACCGGGACGCAAATACTGTTCAACGGCGGGCTTACGGCCGCGCAGGTTGACGCCGCGCGCGCCGTCTATTGGCAGAGCGTGGCCAATTATCGTCAAACTGTACTCACCGCTTTTCAGGGGGTTGAGGATCAACTGGTCGCCATACGTCTGCTGACACAACAGCTCGTCGTGCAGCAGAAAGCGGTCAGGGATGCACGCCAAGCGGTGGAGGTCTACTTGAATCAGTTTCAGGCAGGGACAGTAGCGCTTACCACGGTCGTGACGGCGGAGATTACGTTGCTGGCCTATGAGGAAACCGAATTGACCATACGACAAGATCTGTTCCTGGCGAGCGTCACTTTGATCGAGGACCTGGGCGGCGGCTGGGACACTACCCTGCTGCCGACAAGAAAGGACCTCGAGAAGGACTTCTCATTGCTGCCACAACTTCCCCCTAACGAGGCCGGGCCGAGGTTCGAATCGCCCGTTGGCCAGCCGGCAACACATTGATTCGTCTTATATTATCGGGCGCACTGTTTTGCAGCCCAGCGCCTGCCAAAAGGCTTGCTTAATAGCGCACTTAGTATCGGCTGCTCATTTGCTAGTCAGACGCGCATTAGCGAATTTTCATTAGGCGGGGCCATCTGCCAGCCGTTATATACTCGCGGCATCGAGAATAACGTAGCGCCAATATGGACGAGCGAACGCGCAGAACTGCCGACGAGGCGACGCCCGACCTTCGCCCGGTAACGCCGGCGCCGATCGTTAAAAGCCGGCGCCGCGGACCAATTCGCCTTGTCATTGGTCTGATCGTTCTGATCGCAGCTGTGCTTGGTGCCTATGGGCTGCTTCGCTGGATTTACTCAGGCCAGCCATCGACCGCCGGGCGCAATCAATTCTCGGCAGCTCAGTCGGTCGGCGCTGCAACCATCGGACAAGGCGATATTCGCGTCGTGGTGAATGCGCTCGGCACGGTCACGCCGATTGCAACCGTCACAGTGCAAACGCAGATCAACGGCCAACTGATGGAAGTCGGATTCACCGAAGGCCAGCTTGTCAAGAAGGGCGACTTTCTAGCGCAGGTTGACCCCCGGCCCTACCAGCTGCTGCAAGCCCAGTATGAGGGTCAGCTTGCGCACGACCACGGCTTACTCGCCCAAGCGCAAGTCGATTTGGTGCGCTATCAGAAATTGGCCGAGCAGAATTCGATCGCGCGCCAGCAATATGAGGATCAAATCTACATCGTGCAGCAGTATGAGGGCACGGTGAAGCTCGATCAGGCGCAGATCGATCAGCAGAAGCTGAACGTCATCTACTGCCACATTGTCTCTCCGGTGACCGGCCGTGTCGGGCTTCGGCTGGTTGATCCGGGAAATTACGTGCAGACCACCAACAGTACCGGGCTCGCGGTCGTCACCCAAATGCAGCCGATAACGGTGATCTTCCCGATCCCGGAAGACGATCTTCCGGACGTCGTGCCGCAACTCAACGCCGGCGCCATTTTCGAGGTGGCGGCGTACGACCGCGCCAACGTGAAATTGCTCTCAACCGGGCGTGTAATAGCGCTCGACAGTCAGATCGACACCACCACGGGAACCGTCAAAGTCCGCGCGCAGTTTGACAATCCCGACTACGCCCTGTTTCCCAATCAATTCGTCAATGCGCAACTCCTGGTCAAGACGCTGCACGACGTCGTGGTTGTTCCGACGGCGGCTGTTCAACGCGGCGCTCCCGGCACTTACGTGTACGTGATCAATCCCGACAGCACCGTTTCAGTGCGCCCGATCAAAATCGGTCCGACCGACGGTCCAATGGCGGCGGTCACTTCCGGACTCTCCTCAGGCGAGCAAGTCGTCGTCGACGGCACCGACCGCCTGCGCGACGGCGCACGTGTCACGGTACCCGGCGCTCCCGCCGCCAACAATCAGCCTTCCGGACAAGGCACTCCTGCGCCAGGCGCTCAGCCCCAAGGATCAAAGAATTCGCAAAATCGGCGCAATAACAACAGCCAATAGAGCATGCTCTAACGCCATACGGCGCGGCGCGACGTTGAAATGATGCGATGAACGTCTCGGAACCCTTCATTTTGCGTCCGGTCGCGACCACACTCCTGATGGTGGCGATCATGCTGTCCGGCATCGTCGCCTACACCTTCCTGCCGCTGTCGACCTTGCCTGAAGTCGATTATCCGACGATTCAGGTGCAGACTTTCTATCCGGGCGCCAGTCCGGAAGTGATGACGTCCTCGATTACCGCGCCGCTGGAGCGCCAGCTCGGGCAGATGCCGGGTTTGAATCAGATGACGTCGGCGAGCTCCGCCGGCGCTTCGGTGATCACCCTTCAGTTCGGCCTTGATCTGAGCCTCGACGTGGCCGAGCAGGAAGTCCAGGCCGCGATCAACGCCGCGAACAATCTCCTGCCGAGCGATCTGCCAATCCCGCCGGTTTACGCCAAGATCAATCCTGCCGACGCGCCGATCTTGACGCTTGCGGTCACCTCGAAAACGCTGTCGCTCACCGAGCTCGAGGATCTAAGCGAGACCCGGCTGGCACAGAAAATCTCGCAGCTGACCGGCGTCGGACTTGTCAGTATCAGCGGCGGCCATCGGCCCGCGGTGCGCGTGCAGTTCAATCCGCAATCGCTCGCCGCCTATGGCCTCAATATCGACGATGTCCGCACCACCATTGGTAATTTCAACGTCAATATACCGAAAGGAAATTTCGACGGCCCGGCTCAAGCCACGACAATCAACGCCAACGACCAGCTGGAGACCGCAGCGCAATACGCCAACACGGTCATCGCCTACCGCAACGGCGGCCCGGTCAGACTTTCGGATGTTGCGACCGTCGTCAGCGGCGCCGAGAACACCAAGCTCGGCGCATGGGCCAATACGACGCCGGCGATCCTGCTCAATGTTCAGCGGCAGCCTGGCGCCAACATCATCCAGGTGGTCGACCGCATCAAGGCTCTATTGCCGCGAATTGTGTCCACCCTTCCGGCGGCAGTCGATGTCGCCGTGCTGAGCGATCGGACGGTAACGATTCGTGCATCGGTCTCCGACGTCGAGTTCGATCTCGCTCTCGCCGTCGTCCTCGTCGTGGTGGTGATCTTCGTTTTTCTGCGCACACTGCCGGGCACCATCATTCCGAGCCTTTCGGTGCCGCTGTCGCTCGTCGGCACGCTCGGCGTGATGTACCTGCTGAATTTCAGTCTCGACAATCTGTCGCTGATGGCTTTGACCATCGCCACTGGTTTCGTGGTCGACGATGCCATCGTGATGATCGAGAACATCGCGCGGTACGTCGAAGGCGGTATGCAACCGGTCGAGGCGGCGCTGCGCGGCTCGGCGCAGATCGGCTTCACCATCATTTCCTTGACCATCTCGCTGATCGCGGTGCTGATACCTCTGCTTTTTATGGGCGAAGTCGTCGGCCGTCTGTTCCACGAGTTCGCCATCACGCTCGCGGTCACGATCGTCATTTCAGCCGTGGTGTCGCTGACGCTGGTGCCGATGATGTGCGCCAAGCTGATCCGGCATCACAGCGAAGCGGAGCGCTCGAGCTTCGATATCCACGCCGAACGCGCATTTGATGCGATCATTGCGCTGTACGGCCGTGCACTGAATTGGGTGCTGGACCGGCAGCCGCTGACGCTAGCGGTCGCCGTGTTGACGCTGGGCGTCACCGTGCTCCTCTACATCATGATCCCGAAGGGATTCTTCCCGGTGCAGGATACCGGGATGATCCAGGGCATCACCGAAGCGTCGCAGAGCATTTCGTATAAGGCCATGGCAGACCTGCAGAATCAGGTCGCCGAAGAGGTTCTCAAAGATCCCGACGTCGAAGGCTTAAGCTCTTTTATCGGCGTGGACGGCACCAATCAGACGCAGAACACCGGCCGGCTTCTAATCAATCTTAAACCGCACGATCAGCGCAAGCTTACCGCGACCCAGATTATGCGGCGCATTCAGCAGGAGATCTCCGGCATTGTCGGCATCGCGCTTTACATGCAGCCGGTCCAGGACCTTACCATCGACGCCACCATCAGCCGCGCGCCCTATCACTTCGTGCTCGAGGACGCCAACCCCAAGGAATTCGACACCTGGGTTCCGCGGGTGGTTGACCGCCTCAGCCAGTTGCCGCAGCTCACGGACGTTGCCAGCGACATGGCTCAGCAGGGGCTGGCGCTCGATATCGTCATCGACCGCGCCACGGCCGCCCGCTTCGGGATCACTCCGGCGACCGTTGATAATGCACTCTACGACGCCTTCGGCCAGCGGATTATTTCGACCATCTATACCCAGTCGAACCAGTACCGTGTGATCTTCGAAGTCGATCCTTCGCTGCAGCTGTCACTCGACGGGCTGTCGATGATCTATCTGCCGTCGTCCTCCTCGACAACAAACGGACAGGTGCCGCTTTCCGCCATTGTGCATCTCCAACAGCGCACCGGACCATTGCTGATCACGCATTTCGGCCAGCTGCCTGCGACCACCATTTCGTTCAACACCGCACCGGGGGTTTCGCTGGGCGCAGCGGTCGACGCTATTGAGCAGACCGAGCGTGACCTCGGTCTTCCGATCAGTTTCACCACCGCGTTCCAGGGAACTGCGGCAGCGTTCCAATCCTCGTTGCTCAACGAGGTCTTTCTCATCATCGCCGCCATCGTAGCGATGTACATCGTGCTCGGAGTTCTCTACGAAAGCTTCGTCCACCCGATCACCATCCTCTCCACCTTGCCATCAGCCGGCGTCGGCGCACTGCTGTCGCTGATGTTGCTGCACTACGATCTCGATATCATCGCCATCATCGGCATCATTCTGTTGATCGGCATCGTCAAGAAAAACGCCATCATGATGATCGACTTCGCGCTGGAGGCCGAGCGCGTCGAGGGCCTTCCGCCGCGCGAGGCGATCTATCAGGCCTGTCTGCTGCGATTCCGGCCGATCATGATGACGACGATGGCCGCGATTCTCGGCGCGCTGCCCTTGATGGTTGGAACCGGGACCGGCTCCGAACTTCGCCAGCCGCTCGGGATATCCATCATCGGCGGCTTGATCTTCAGCCAGCTGCTGACCCTGTTCACCACGCCGGTGATCTACCTCTACTTCGATCGCCTGGCAGTGCGTCTGACCGGGCGGCGGCCGGCCAACCCGCTGGCGCCGCGCGACGAGCCGGCCGAATGAACATCTCGGCGCCGTTCATTGCGCGTCCGGTGGCTACCACCTTGCTGACGCTTGGCATTGCCATCGCCGGCGTCCTCGGATTTTCCAAGCTGCCGGTATCACCGCTGCCGCAAGTCGATTTCCCGACCATTTCCGTTACCGCGACGCTGCCGGGCGCCAGCCCCAATACGGTAGCAACCAGCGTCGCCGAACCGCTTGAGCGTCATCTCGGGCAGATTGCCGACGTCAGCGAAATGACGTCGCAAAGCGGCATCGGACAAGCCCGCATTACGCTACAGTTCGACATCACCCGCGACATCGACGGCGCCGCGCGTGACGTCGAGGCGGCGATCAACGCCGCGCGCGCCGACCTGCCGTCGAACCTACCGAGCAATCCGACCTACCGCAAAGTCAATCCGGCCGACGCGCCGATCCTCATCCTTGCGCTCACTTCCAAGACCATGACGCAAGGCCAGATGTATGACGTCGCGAGTAATATTCTGGCCCAGCGGCTCTCGCAGCTCAGCGGCATCGGCAATGTGATCATCGGCGGATCGACACTTCCGGCGGTCCGGGTCGAGCTGAATTCGCAAGCGCTCTACAAATACGGCATCGGCCTCGAAGACGTGCGCGCCGCGCTTGCTTCCGCTAACGCCAACAGTCCGAAGGGCACGATCGACGACGGTAATCGGCGTTTGCAGATCTACACCAACGACCAGGCCAACGTGGCGGCGGACTACGCACCGCTGGTCATCGCCTACCGCAACAATGCTGCGGTTCGCCTGTCGGATGTCGCTGAGGTATCCGATTCAGTTCAGGATCTGCGCAATCTCGGCTTGTCCAATGGACAACCCTCGGTGCTGCTCATCCTGTTCCGGCAGCCGAATGCCAATATCATCGAGACCGTCGACAATGTGACCGCCGAGTTGCCGCATCTGGAAGCGGCGATGCCGGCCGAAATGAACGTGACCGTCGCCATCGACCGCAGCATCACCATCCGGGCGTCGCTGCACGACACCGAACTGACCCTGGTGATGGCGATCTTCCTGGTAACGGTCGTCGTCTTTCTGTTCCTGCGCAACATCCGCGCGACGCTGATACCGAGCGTTGCGGTGCCGGTCTCGATCGTCGGCACGTTCGGCGTCATGTACCTGTTCGGCTACAGCCTCGATCTGTTGTCGCTGATGGCACTCACGATCTCCACCGGCTTTGTCGTCGACGACGCCATCGTCGTCCTGGAAAACATCTCCCGGCACATCGAAGAGGGAATGTCGCCCATGGACGCCGCCTTTCGCGGCGCCCGTGAGGTCGGATTCACCGTGATGTCGATCAGCTTCTCTCTGATTGCGGTGTTCATTCCGATCCTGCTGATGGGCGGAATTCTGGGGCGCCTGTTCCGGGAATTCACCGTGACGCTATCGGTTGCAATTCTCATATCGTTGGCAATTTCGCTCACCACGACGCCGATGATGTGCGGGCTGTTGCTGCGTGCGCGGCCGGCGAGCGCGCGCGAACGTGAACGGCGCGCAGGCATCTTCACGTATGTGCGCAATTTTTATGCCTGGTCACTGACCTGGGCACTCCGCCACAGCGCGCTGGTGTTGCTGATTTTTATCGGCACCATTTGTCTGAACGTGGAACTCTACATTTTCGTACCGAAGGGATTCTTCCCGCAGCAGGACACCGGTCGGATGGTCGGCTCCTTGGAGGCCGATCAAAGCATCTCATTCCAGGCCATGAGTCATAAGCTGCGTCAGATGATGAGTATCGTGCAGCAGGATCCGGCGGTGCAGAACGTCGTCGGCTATACCGGGGTTGGCAGCGGGGGTGGATACGCGCAAATCAACAGGGGCAACGTCTACGTTGCGCTAAAGCCGCTGTCGGAGCGAAAACTGACGGTAGATCAGGTGATTGCGCGCTTGCGGCCAAAGCTGGCGCAAGTCTCCGGCGGACGCCTCTACCTCGCCGCCATTCAGGATCTGCGGGCCGGCGGACGGCAGAGCAACGCTCAATACCAGTACACGCTGCAATCCGAAGATATTCAGGAACTCTATGAATGGACGCCAAAACTCGTCGATGCGCTCGAGCACAATCGCGTTTTGACAGATGTCAGTTCCGATCAGCAACAACGAGGCTTGGAGACGTACCTCGACATCGACCGCGATACCACGGCGCGCCTAGGCATTACGCCGCTGCAAATCGATAATACGCTCTACGACGCCTTTGGCCAGCGTCAAGTGTCCGTCATCTACAGCGCCATCAATCAATATCACGTGGTGATGGAGATCGACCCGCGCCATACGCAATATCCGGATTCGCTTCGCGACGTTTATGTGTCCGGCTCCGGAGCTACGCCCCCGGGGAGTGCGACAACCAACACACCAGGCGGCACGATTACTCCGGCAACCACCAAAGGAACCACTGCCACTTCCCTTGCAGTGCCTAGTACTGCGGCGTCCGGCGCGACTTCATCGGCCGGAACATCGGGCGCTACGGCTGCGACATCCGCCAACGCTGCCGCGGTACGCAACGCCTCCACCAACGCGCTCGCCAATACCGGTCACGGTTCTACGTCCGTCGGTGCCGCGGTCTCTACCACGGTGGAAAACATGATACCGCTGGCCGCGGTCACCCATTATCGGCCCAGCCACACGCCGCTGTCAGTCAATCACCAGGGCTTATTCGTGGCGTCAACCATCTCCTTCAATTTGCAGCCGGGCAAGTCGCTGGGCGAAGCCTCCGAAGAGATCAATGCCGCTATCGCCCGCATTCATATGCCGACCACTATCAGGGGCACGCTCGCCGGCACCGCACAGCTGTTTCAGCAGTCGCTGTCAAAAGAGCCCATTCTCATTCTCACCGCTATTGCCGCCGTCTATATCCTTCTCGGCGTGCTTTACGAGAGCTACGTCCATCCGGTCACGATCCTTTCGACGCTGCCATCGGCTGGCGTTGGCGCGCTCGCAACATTAATGGCGTTCCGAACGGAGTTCGACATCATCGGCCTGATCGCCGTCATTCTCTTGATCGGCATCGTCAAGAAGAACGCGATCATGATGATCGACTTCGCCATCGAAGCGAAGCGTGCGCACAACCTGAGCTCTTACGATGCCATTTTCGAAGCCTGCCTGCTGCGCCTTCGTCCGATTCTGATGACGACCTCGGCGGCAATCCTCGGCGCGATCCCGCTGGCGCTGTCCTTCGGCAACGGTGGAGAAATCCGCCGCCCGCTCGGTATCGCGATCGTGGGCGGGCTTGTCATCAGTCAAATCCTGACGCTTTACACGACGCCCGTGGTTTACCTTTATCTCGATCGCGCCAGCGAGTGGTGGTCGCGACTGCGACCGGAATTGCCACGCCCGCTGCCGGGCCCTTCGGTGGCTCCCGCCGAGTAGTAGCAACCATCTCCTGAGAGCGCGGCTGCATCCCCGTATGGCCTTGGCGCTCGTCATTGGCCGCACCCGTCGGCGGCCACTGCAGAGTTACGGCATCAGATCAACGAATGTAGATTGGCCTGCGGCTGTAGCAGCAGGGAAC
Organism: Xanthobacteraceae bacterium; assembly: GCA_049679485.1. Lineage (GTDB taxonomy): Bacteria > Pseudomonadota > Alphaproteobacteria > Rhizobiales > Xanthobacteraceae > BOG-931. Next base: position 11,882 of record JBAUGC010000715.1, on the reverse strand, counting down.
CGTCCAACGCCAGCGCGCCGGGGGCAGCGTCGCGCGCAGCTTCAGAACATCGGCGCGAGCTCTGCTGATAATTGGCGCTTTGTAGCCGTCGTCGACGGCCGGGTCGGCCTCTAAAAGTGCGATCTCGTTCTGCAGCTGGTAGATGGCCTCGTAAGTTGCGCGCCAATGGGCGTGAGTCCAGCGCCAATGTTGCCCCGCCTCTGCCGGCGGTCCAAGGCAGGCAAGAGGAAATACCGTACATGCCAAAACCGCAAGTCTGATCATTATGGCCTCGCCCCCCGGATATGGCGATGATAACCGCGACGGCGTACGAAAGAAAAGAGCCCGGCAACAACGGCGGTGGCAGACGTCTGCGCCGGTCCCCAATCGACTGCAGGCGCTGTAGATAAAATGGGCACGGCCATTTTCCCCCAGGAGCGGAACGCGGAATGAGCGAACGATACTTCGAAGATTTCGCTGTCGGACAGGTCTTCAAGCCGAGTGGCCGCGTGCGGGTCGAGAAAGACGAGATCGTCGCCTTTGCCAAGAAGTTCGATCCGCAGCCATTTCATCTCGACGAGGAAGCGGCACGCCGGTCGATTTTCGGGCGGCTGGTAGCCAGCGGCTGGCACACCGCGGCGATGACCATGAGCCTTGTGGCGCGGGATGAGTTTCGGCCGGTCGGCGGCACCATCGGCCTCGGCTTCGAAAACCTGCGCTGGCCGATTCCGGTCCTTCCCGGCGATGAATTGCGCATCGAAAGCGAGGTCCTGGAGATGCGGCCATCGAGGTCGCGCCCCGACCGCGGATTGATGAAATTGCGGACGCGCACCCTCAATCAGAACGGCGAGACCGTGCAAGAGGTGATAGCCAACGCCATGGTGCCGCGCCGTCCGCAAGGTGAAAAGAGCTAGGATGGACCACACGTCAACCGGCCGAATCCTCCGCCTTCATTAAGTGGACCCACTAAGCATCACCCGATGGGCGCACAATCACCTAGAATCATCGAAACCGCGCTGAGCGGCTACGAGCTGTTGAACGATCCGCTCCTGAACAAAGGCACGGCGTTCACCGACGCTGAGCGCGACGTATTCAACCTCCATGGCCTCCTGCCGCCGTACGTGACTACGCTCGACCTGCAGGTCGAACGCCGGCTCGATGCGTTTCGCGGGCCCGGCACGGACCTGCAAAAGTACATCTTTCTCCGCGGCACGCAGGACACCAACGAAACGTTGTTTTACGCGCTCCTCACCCGGCACATCGAAGAGCTGATGCCGACGGTCTATACGCCGACCGTGGGCCTCGGCTGTCAGCAGTTCAGCCGCATCTTTCGCAAACCGCGCGGCCTGTTCTTGAGCTTTCCCCTCAAGGAACGCATAAGCCACATCCTCGCCAATCCACGCTTTGATGGGGTTGAAGCGATCGTGGTTAGCGATGGCGAGCGCATCCTGGGCCTCGGCGACCAGGGGGCCGGCGGCATGGGCATCCCGATCGGCAAGCTCGCGCTCTACACCGCTTGCGCCGGTCTGCATCCCTCAACGACCTTGCCTGTTCTGCTTGATGTCGGCACGGATAACCAGACACTGCTCGCCGATCCGCTTTACATCGGTTGGCGCCACGAGCGCGTGCGCGCCGCAGCTTACGATGAGTTCGTCGCTGCTTTCGTGGACGCGGTGCGCGCTCGATGGCCGCATGTGCTGTTGCATTGGGAAGATTTCGCCTTCAGCAATGCCAACCGCCTGCTGGCGCGATATCGCGATGAGCTGTGCAGCTATAACGACGACATTCAGGGCACCGCTGCGATCGCCGTCGGCACCATCTTGAGTGCGATCAATGTGACCGGCGTGACGCTCGCCGATCAACGCGTTGCCGTCCTTGGCGCTGGCTCGGCGGGCACAGGAATCTGCGCTCTTCTGCTCCGCGCCATGGTCGAGGCCGGCGTTGCCGAGAACGATGCCCGCAGCCGCTTTTATCTGATTGACCGGGACGGCCTGTTGCTCGAGGGCATGAATGGATTACAGCCGTTTCAAACCCAGTTCGCTCAAAGCCGCGACCGCATCGCCAAGTGGCAAGTTAAATCCACCGACCGGATCGGCCTTGCCGAAGTCGCCGCCAACGCGCACCCAACCATACTCATCGGCACTTCAGGCCAGGCCCATGCCTTTTCCGAGGCTGTGGTGCGCGCGATGGCCTCGCATGTGCAGCGGCCGGTCATTTTTCCGCTCTCCAATCCAACGGAGCGCAGCGAGGCGACGCCGGAGGATCTGCTCGCCTGGACCGAAGGCCGCGCCGTTATCGGCACCGGCAGCCCCTTCCCGCCGATCACGCGGGACGGCCATCCGTTCCGGATCGACCAGACCAACAACGCCTACGTCTATCCTGGTGTTGGACTTGGCGCGATTGCCGTACAGGCGCGCCGGATTTCCGACGGCATGTTTCTCGCCGCCGCACGCACCATTGCGAAACTATCTCCTGCAAAACGCGACCCCCACGCCAATCTTTTGCCGCCGCTCGCGGAGATCCGCAAAGTCTCGCTTGCCGTGGCGATTGCCGTCGCAAAACAGGCCGAACGCGAAGGCCTGGCGCAGTCAGTGCCGGATCAAGAGCTGGGCGCGGCAGTGGCGTCGATGATGTGGGAGCCTGTTTACGCGACCTACCGGCGGCGCCGTAACAGCTAGTGAACCGATTCTGAAGTTCGCAAGACACTGCGACACGACCCGGAGCGCCGCTGAGCTGCCCTAGGCTCGTCCTTTGTGCCTGGCGATAAGCTGATCGGCGACATCGTCGAGATCGCCGCCGACAATGTGTGGCTGCGGGCCTACTTCCAGCACATCGTTGCCAACACGTTTGATCAGCGCGGCTTGCCAACCGGCCGCGACGGCGCCGAGAGTGTCCCAGGTGTGGCAGGCGACCATACAGAGTTGGGACGGTGTAACCCCAAGCCCATCCTCGACATAGGCGTAGGCCTGCCGCGACGGCTTGTGATGCTTCGCGCCGTCCGCGCTGAAGCGCCGTTCGAACAGATCGATGATGCCGCCGTGCTCGAGCTGTCGGGTTTGCACTTCAAGCAGATTGTCGGTGAGGCAGAATAGCCGGAAACCCGCATTGCGAAGTTTGCGCAGCGCGGCCGGAACCTCGGGACGGGGCGGCATGGTCGAGAACTTGTCCGTCAGCTCCTGCTTGTCGTTATCATTGATCTTGATGCCGCGCGTATCGGCCAGCATTTTCATGACTGCCGCGCCGATATCGGTGAACGGGACGTAGCAGCCGGCCACAGTCAGCGCTGCGGAGTACAGGATCAGATTGGCGAACCAAAAGCGCATGGCGCTGTTGTCGCCAAAGATGCGCTGAAACGTGGGTTCCATTGTTCCAAGGTCGAGAAGCGTTTCGTTCACGTCGAAGACAATCAACGGAAGAGCGGCCATGTCGGACTCCTTTTCCTTGTTGCTCCCAACCCGAATTCGTCATCTTTCTCAGCGCTTGTTCTTGAGCCGGTTGCGGTGCGCGGCCTGTTTAGCGCGATTGCCACAGATCGCCATGCTGCACCACCTTCTCGCCCGGCTCCGGGTATGGTCGGCGAAAACCAGCGTGCAGCTATGTCCTTCACAAGCTTTCACCCTGGCAAAATTCTCCTCACACACAAACTTCGCCAACGCTTCGCCTATCGGCAGCAATAAAGAGTCGGGAGATCGCCAACGGCGAACTACCCGCAGTTCGAAGCGGTCTCCGTCGCGTTCGCGATGCCGCGATATCTGGATGAATGTCTCATCACGCCCGAGAAGTTTGTTCAAAGGCGCAAGTTCCTTGAGCGCCTCAGGTGGAAGCGGCCGGCCCATGTGCTTGCGAACAAACCGCCTGAACCACTCGCGCAAAGCGCGGGCTTGGGCCGCAATCTTGTCCAGCTCGCCCGGCCTCGCGCGCGCTCTTAACTCGTCCAATGCGTCGACCGGCACAAGCTTGGCTTGGGCCAGCCACCTCACAAACGCCTCACCGCTGTCGAGCCAGTCGACCGGAGTATCGAGCGGCGTCGCGATCGAGTTCAGGAAATCGAGGCCGAGCGAGTCGGCGATAAAAATTGCAGGCGGTCTGTGTTGCACGACTGTCGCCCCGGCGAGGCTCTGCATAACCTGCCAGACCTACCTTGACAAGTTACCGTCGGCATCGATAACCTGTCAATTGTCTTTTAAGAGGTTATGTTGGCGAGCGTCTCGGGAGTAACAGGATGGCGGTGGACGATGTAAGCGTGGTGCTTGTCCACGGCGCATGGGCGGACGGGTCAAGTTGGGCCAAGGTTATTGCGACACTCAAAGAAGAAAACGTGAAAGTGTCGGCGGCGCCGCTTCCGCTCACGTCTCTTGCCGACGACGTGGCTGCGCTCAATCGCAGTTTGGATCGGACCAAAGGTCCGATTGTGTTGGCGGGACATGCCTATGCAGGCGCGGTGATAGCTCTCGCGCGCCCCGAACGCGTAAAGGCTTTGGTCTACGTAACCGCTCTTGCTCCCGAAGAAGGCGAGAAAGTCGCGGACGTGTTCTATCGCCTCGAACCTCATCCCCAAGCGCCGAAGTTGGCACCGGACAGCAACGGCTTGATTTGGCTACGCGATGAAGCCTTCGCCGCGGCGTTTGCGCAGCATGCATCCGCGGATCAGCACGCGGTGCTTGCAGCCGTGCAGCGGCCGATATCGATCGATTGCATTACTGTTCCGGTCGGGCGCCCGCTTTGGAAGGAAATTCCGAGCTGGTTTCTTGTTGCTGAAGACGACCGCATGATCGTCCCTGGGACGCAGCGTTACATGGCGGAGCGCATGAACGCGAGGATAACGGCGCATGCTGTCGATCACACGCCCAGCGTCACCGCTCCCGCGGTCGTCGTGGACATTATCCGCGATGCGATCCGCTCCGTGACAGGCAACTGAGGTAACAAACGGAGGAGAGATTCATGTCGCCCGTCCGTTATCGCACGGCCGACGTCGACGGCCTCAAAATCTTCTATCGCGAAGCGGGACCGGCAGGTGCGCCGAAGCTGCTGTTATTACACGGATTCCCGAGCGCGGGCCATATGTTCCGTGATCTGATCCCGCTCCTCGCCGACAGATTTCATATGGTCGCCCCCGATCTTCCCGGTTTCGGTCAATCCGACATGCCGCCGCGAGAAAAATTCAGATACACATTCGACAATATCGCCGGCGTGATCGGCCGCTTCACCGAGATCATCGGATTCGACCGGCTTGCCGTGTACGTCTTTGACTACGGTGCGCCGACGGGTTTTCGGCTTGCCGCCCGTCATCCCGAGCGGATAACCGCCATCATTTCGCAGAATGGCAACGCCTATGAGGAGGGTCTTAGCGACGGCTGGACTCCGATTCGGGCCTACTGGGAAGACCCGTCGCAGGCAAACCGAGACGCATTACGGACCTTCCTCACACCGCAAACAACCCGCTGGCAGTACACGCATGGCGTGCCCGACCCGACAATAGTATCGCCCGACGGTCAGAACCTTGACGACTTTTATTTGGCCCGCCCGGGTGCTGATGAAATTCAGCTAGACCTCTTCGGCGACTACAAGAGCAATGTCGCCCTCTATCCCACATTCCAGGAATACTTTCGAACGTACAAGCCGCCGCTTTTGGCAGTGTGGGGCAAGAATGATCCGTTCTTTCTCCCGCCGGGTGCCGAGGCGTTCAAGCGTGATATTCCTCAGGCGGTCGTTCGCTTTTTGGATACCGGCCACTTCGCGCTAGAAACGCATGCCCGCGAGATCGCCGAGAGCATCCAGGACTTCTTGAAGTGACTATCTCGGCGTACCGAACGGCTACCTGGTCGGGGTGACGTACCTCTAACGTTAGCGCCAATCTTTGGAAAGGAAGGCGCCGTGCCTCACGCGAGAGCGACACCCGAGCGGTTGAGCATGTTTTCCGACGCGGTCTTCGCCGTCCTCATTACCGTCCTCGTTTTGGAACTGCGGCCCCCCGCGCTTCCCACGTTCAAGGCGCTGCTGTCACTCTGGCCGACATGGCTCAGCTATGCAGTGAGCTATCTGTTCATTGCAATCGTGTGGGCCAATCATCATCACCTGATGCGGTATGCCACCGAGGCTACGCCGCGTCTCATGTGGTTCAATTTTGCTCATTTGTTTTCGGTGTCGCTGCTTCCGCTCTCCACGGCCTGGATGGCAGTGAGCGAGCTTGCACCGCAGCCTGTCGCCTTTTACGCGGCGGTCTTCTTCTTGGTGAACGCAACTTATATCGCGTTGATTTGGGAGCTTATTGATCGAGCACAGATCAGCGAAGTCTCTCAAAAAGAACGCAGGATCATGCGTTTCCGGTCCGTAGCGACGCTATGCGTGTTCGGCGCGGCGACAATCGTTGCGTTGAAATATCCGCTGTTTGGGCTCGGAATGTGTATTTGTTGTCTGATCGTTTATCTGAAGCCCGAAGCGCCGGGCGCCGAAAAGTGATAGTCCTTTTGTGAGCGTGTCGCCTGGAAGGAGGACAACTGCGATGAAGCGGAAACGACAGGCATCGAAAACAAAGGCCGAGTCCTTACGCGGGCAGAGGGCGCTCAGACACAGCGCCCGTTCGGTCAAATCGGTAAAGCAGAGCCAAGCCAGCGACCTGGAAAAGACGCTTGCGCTGATTAGGGCAAAGCCTGGAATCCGGCCTTCCGAAATTAATCGGCTCTTGAATAGAGAAGAGTCCGATGGTCTCCGCGGCACGCTGATCAAGCACGGACTTATACGGAAGGAGAAAGACGGCTCGGCGATGCGATATTATCCCGTTTGACCAATGGTCTGGCGGTACCCAACTTCGCGTTAGGGGCGCTAATGCCCCGCCATGTGGCGACCGATTTCGGTCAGGTCGGCTTCGCTGGCGCGGGCTTGGTAGACGATTTCGCCGTGGAAGATCACGACGAGACGGTCGGCGAGTTCCAAAAGCTCGTCGAGGTCTTCGCTGACCAGCAGCACGGCCGCGCCGCGGTTGCGCGCCGCCATGATCTCGGCGTGGATTTGCGCCACCGCCGCGAAGTCGAGACCGAAGCATGGATTGGCGGCGACCAGGATATCGACTTCGCCGGAAAGCTCCCGCGCCAACACGGTACGTTGCACGTTGCCGCCGGATAATTCCCCGATCGCTGTATCGTCCGAGCGGGTCTTGATCTTGTAGAGTTCGATCTTGCGCAGCGCGTTCTCGTGGAATTTCGCGCGATTGAGCCGCCAGCCGCCTGATGCGAACGGCGCACGGTCGAATTCGCGGAAGGCCAAATTGTCGGCGACGCTCATGCGCGCTACGCAGGCGTTCTTCAGCGGCTCTTCCGGAAGCACAGAGAGGTGGTTGTGACGCATCTCCTGCCGGTTGGCGTGATATAGCTCGCCTTGCAGATAAATTTGACCGCTTTCGGCTTCGCGCTGGCCGGCGAGGACTTCGATCAGCTGGCGCTGCCCGTTGCCAGACACGCCGGCGACGCCGACAATTTCGCCGCCGCGGATCGACAGCGATACGTCGCGCACCGCGGGGTGACCGCCGTCGTCGAGCGCGTTCAATTTTTGAATATCAAGCCGTGGCGCGCCGAACTCGCCGGTTCGCGGCGGCTGAACCGTCAGCTCCTCGGCGCCGATCATGGTGCGCGCCATGGCGTCGGGCGTCAGATCCTTGACCAAACCGTGCCCGGCCAGTTTACCGCGGCGCAGGATGGTGACCTCGTCGGCAAACGCCATGACCTCGCGGAATTTGTGGGTGATCATCAGGATCGTCAGAGCGCCGCGCCTAACCATGTCGCGCAGCATGCCAAGCACTTCGTCGGCCTCGCCGGGCGTAAGCACCGAAGTCGGCTCATCAAGGATCAGAAAACGCCGCCGGAGATAAAGCTGTTTCAGGATTTCGCACTTCTGCCGCTCGCCCGCCGAAATCGCCGAGACTTTGGCGTTGAGCGGCACGCGAAACGGCATGCGCGCCAAAAATTCCTCCAGCGCTTTGCGCTCGCGGTTCCAGTCCACGACGGCCGGCACGTGATCGCGCGCCAGCACAAAGTTCTCAGCAACCGTCATCGCCGGTACCGACGTGAAGTGCTGATAGACCATGCCGAGGCCGAGCGCATGCGCCGCGCGCGGATTGCCGATCACCTGCTGATGGTCGCCAACGAGGAGTTCGCCGCTGTCGGACTGATAATAGCCCATAATGCATTTGACGAGCGTCGACTTGCCGGCGCCGTTCTCGCCGAGGAGCGCGTGAAACGTACCGGGGCGTACCTTCAGCGAAACCTGATCCAGCGCGGCGAACTCGCCGAAGCGCTTGGTCATATTGATGGCTTCGATGCCGAATGTCTCCGGCGTCGTCAGGCTGGTCACGCGATAACCTCGATGAACTTCGAGGAATCCGAGACCGCCCCGAACACGCCGCCCTGCATCTTGATCATTTTCAGCGCATGTTCGTGATTGCTTATGTCGGTGGCCCCGCAGCAATCCTCCAGCAGAAGGCACTCGAAGCCGCGATCGTTGGCTTCGCGCATGGTGGTGTGAACACATACGTCGGTGGTGATGCCGGTCAGTACGATGTTGTCGATGCCTGACAGCCTGAGCAGCAGCTCCAGATCGGTGGCGCAGAACGAGCCCTTGCCGGGCTTGTCGATGATCGGCTCGCCTTCGCGAGGCGCGAGATCGGGGATGATTTCCCAGCCAGGTTCGCCGCGCACCAGAATACGACCGCAGGGCCCTGGATCCCCGATGCCGGCGCCGATTTGACGCGAACGCCAGCGTTTGTTCGCGGGCAGATCGGCGAGATCGGGCCGATGGCCCTCGCGGGTGTGTATAACGTGAAAGCCGTTGGCGCGCGCCGCCGCGAGCACACGCTTGATTGGCTCGATCGGTGCGCGGGTGAGCGACAGATCGTAGCCCATTTTATCGACATAGCCGCCGACGCCGCAGAAGTCGGTCTGCATGTCGATAATGACGAGCGCCGTGTTCTGCGGACGAAGATCGCCGTTGTAGGGCCACATATACGGATCGGCAGTCACGTAACGCTCCGCCGTATCTGTGCTCTCTTTGCGCGCCAGTTGGGGCATGACTTACCTCGTAATCGACAGTTCTGCGGGCGCACCGATCAGCGTGCGCTTCGGGGAACAGGTTGCGATCATGATCAGCAGGGTGAGGATATAGGGTGCGGCATTGAACAGATGATAGCCGTGGCTGTAGCCGACCGATTGCAGCGCCGGACCGAGTGCGGCGGCGCCGCCGAACAGGATTGAGGCTCCCAGGCACAGCATGGGATTCCAGCGGGCGAAGATCACCAGCGCGACGGCGGTGATGCCCTGGCCGCTGGATAGTCCCTCGTTCCAGCTGCCGGGATAGTAGAGCGAGAGGAACGAGCCGCCGATGCCGCCAAGAAAACCGCCAAACATAGTCGCGCGCAAGCGGATGAAATTTACCGAGTAGCCCATCGCCAGCGCGGCGTCCGCGCTCTCGCCGGCTGTGCGTATGATCAAGCCCCAGCGCGTGGATCGCAACGCCCAAACCAGGATCGGCGCCAACACAACGCCAAGGATAAAGAGCACGTTGATCCGCAAGGCGGCGCGCAACTGCGGAATATCCGTCCACCAGCCGAGGTCGATCGACTGTAGCCGCGGCGCCGTCGGCTCGATGAGCGGCTTGCCGAGATAGAAGGCAAGCCCCACGCCGAACAGCATCAAGGCAATACCGACCGCGATGTCGTTGACGCGCGGCAGCCCGCAAATACCGGCATGCAGCGCGCCCATGCCCGCCCCGGTGATGCCGGCAGCGAGCACGCCAAGCCATGGCGAACCGGTGAGATAGGACACCCCGTAGCCCGCCATAGCGCCCATCACCAAAGTGCCCTCGAGACCCAGGTTGATACGACCGCTGCGCTCGGTAATGCACTCGCCGAGACTGACAAAAATAAAAGGCGTCGAGACGCGCACCGCGCCGCCCAGCACGGCGACCGGCACCGTCCACAATCCGATATCGCCGGCACCGGCCATGGTCAGGTTGCCTTTGCTTTAAACAGGCTCCAGCGGCCGTAGAGCGTGTCGCTGGCGAGCACCATGACGAAGATCATGCCCTGCAAGACGAGAACCGAGGCGTCCGGCAATCCTAGCCGGCGTTGCAACAGGCCGCCGCTCGCCCCAATACCGCCCAGCAGGATTGCCACCGGTATGATGGCCAACGGATTCTGCCGCGCCAGAAACGCGACCAGAATGCCGGCAAAGCCGTAGCCCGCGGCCAGATTGGCGTTGGTGCGCCCCTGCACGGCTGCGACTTCCATCATGCCGGCAAGACCGGCTGCCGCGCCGGCAAGAAAACAAATGATGAGAATAAGCTTGCCGACGCTTAGGCCCACGACTTTTGCGGCGCGGATATTGCCGCCGGCGACGCGTGCGGCGAAGCCGAATACCGTGTGGTAGATCAGGATGTAGGAAAGCACGGCGGCGATAAGGCCGAACACCAAACCCCAATGCACTTCCATGCCGGGAATGCTGCCGATCATATTGGCGGCACCGATCTCGGGTGTCGACGGCTTGTTGAGGCTGGTCGGGTCGCGCATCGGACCCTCCACCAGGAAATTGAGAATCGCGAGCGCAATGTAAACGAGGAGCAGACTCGAAATCGTTTCATTGACGCCGCGATATTGGCGCAGCGCGCCCGCGAACATGATCCACAGCCCGCCGCCAATCATGCCGGCACACGCCATGGCGACATCGACAACGAGCGGCGGCGCGCCCGGCATTGCCAGTGCCGCGCTCGTGGCAGCGAGCGCACCGATGAGCAGCGCCCCCTCCCCGCCGATAATCACCATGCCGAGTTGCGCCGGGAGCGCGGTGCACAGCGCGGTCAGGATCAGCGGAGCAGCGCGCGTCAGCGTGTTCTGCCAGGAGAACCAGGTGCCGAACGCGCCCTGATACATATAGAAATAAAGGTCGAGCGGATTCTTTCCGAACAGCGCGACAAAGATGCCGAACAGGACGAGCGAACCCGCCAAGGCGAGCACGGGGATGACGACATATTCAGCCGCGCCGCCAATCTTGCGGCCGTAGGCCGGCAAGCGAAGAATTTGGCCTACCCCAGACGGAGCCAGGGGTAGGCCGACATCGGCTTTCACGAAGTCGCTCCGATCACGCCCTCAACCAGATAGTCCATCTTCTCCAGTTCCGGATCGGTCTGTCCGCGCGAGACGCCCCCAGCAACAACAGTCTTGCCCTTATTATCAGCGATCGGCCCCTTGAAGATCACGTAGGTGCCCGCGGTCAGCCCCGCCTTGACCTCGTCGGCATGCTTGCGCGCCGCTTCCGACACCATTGGACCGTAAGGCGAAACCTTCACCAGCTCTTCCTTGAGGCCGCCCCGGTAGAAGTTCGGGATCGTCTCGCCCGAGGTGAACATCTTGGCAAAGCGCGGGTAAAGCACTTCCCAGTTCCACTCGGCGCCGGTGAGATAGGCTTTCGGCGCCAGCACCGCCTGATTGACGTGATAGCCGCCAACCATGGCACCGCGGCGCGCGGCGTTTTCGACAACGGTCTTGGGACCGTCGACGTGGCAGGTGACGACATCGACGCCCTGGTCGATAAGGCTGTTGGTGGCTTCGGCTTCCTTGACCGGCATCGACCAGTCGCCGGTGAAGATCACCTGGGTGATGACTTTCGGATTGGCGAGCTTGGCGCCCATGGTGAATGCGTTGATGTTGCGCAGCACTTGCGGGATCGGCTTAGCGGCGACGAAGCCGAGCTTGCCGGACTTGGTCATGTGGCCGGCGACAATGCCGCTGACATGCTGAGCTTCGTCGATGTAGCCGAAATAGCTGCCGGCGTTCTTAGGGTCCTTGTCCGTCCACAGGCCGCCGCAATGCTCGAAACGAAGCTTCGGGAACTTCTTCGCCATATTGATCATGTGTGGAT
>JBAUGC010000714.1:0-10553 GCA_049679485.1 Xanthobacteraceae bacterium | reverse complement strand
ACATAGCCGGTACAGCGGCAGATGTTGCTGCCAAGCGCTTCGCGGATTTCATCTTCGCTGGGGCGCGGATTGCGCCGGAGCAGACCGGCGGAGGCCATAATGAATCCCGGCGTGCAATAACCGCACTGCGAACCGAGCTTCTCGTGAAAGCCGCGCTGCACGGCGGACAAACGTCCATCGGTCGCCAACGACTCGACGGTGTCCACGCGGGTTCCATCAACCATTGCGGCGAGCGTCAGGCAGGACAGGCGTGGCTGATCGTTCACGAGCACGGTGCACGCACCGCATTCGCCGCCGTCACAGCCCGTTTTCGTTCCGGTAACACCGACGGTTTCCCGCAAATAATCCAGCAGCAACAAGTTATCAGAAACCGCATCGCTGCGAGCACGGCCGTTGAGCGTAAGCTGAAGAATACGCGCCATGCGGGCCTTCAATCGCTTTTCTTAGTTATGCGGACTTCATATCAGCATGCGGCGCGCTATTCAAATCCGACGCGTCATTTTGGATGCCGCTTACGCGGAGCCACTGGTTCGAAAACGCACGATAACAGCATCCGATATTGGTTCGGATCGAACCGCCCCAGCTTCGTTCGCATCTCGCCTGGTCCACACGCCCGCCTTGCGGCCCTCGATGGCGAGCATACCGGGCACAGACAGACGGCGCCCGACGTTGAAGCTCGTGCGGCGGAGCTTCTTCACCTTCGACGCGCTGCACCACCACGTCGCTAACTCGCGCGGGGGGAGAGAGCGCGCACTCGCGTCGGCCATCCGGGAGTCATGGCATTGTCACAAGCGCCTCTGGTGACCGCCTATTTTTTAATCACGATTTTCTAATAATTTTTACGGCACTGCCTAGCTAATGGGCGGCGCGCTCACGGGATTCGGATTCAAAATGGGCGCGACTCGCATTGGCTGCACCGGTCGCCTGCGAATTTCGCCTTACAAGCAAGGGTTTAGCGCCAATCATTGATTGGCACGCTCCTTGCGATTTGCTTGGAGCGTGACGGCGCCTGCCGATCGCGCGCGTCTAAACAGAGGAAATCGCGATGCTCAACAACATAGGCGCGGTCGCCAAGCGACCGCGGGGACGCCGCTGGCTTGCCGCCGCGGCGGGTCTTGCCCTTGGCCTCACGGCGGCGCTGCCCGCCCGGGCCGAGGATACAATCAAGGTGGGAATTCTCCATTCGCTCTCCGGCACTATGGCCATCAGCGAGACGACGCTGAAGGATGTGGTGCTCATGCTCATCGACGAGCAGAACAAGAAGGGCGGCTTGCTCGGCAAGAAGCTCGAGGCCGTCGTGGTCGATCCGGCCTCGAACTGGCCGTTGTTCGCGGAAAAAGCCCGCGAGCTGATCAGCAAAGATAAAGTCGCCGTCGTGTTCGGCTGCTGGACGTCGGTGTCGCGTAAATCCGTGCTGCCGGTATTCAAGGAGCTGAACAATCTGCTGTTCTATCCGGTGCAGTACGAGGGCGAAGAGAGCGAGCGCAACGTGATCTACACCGGCGCCGCGCCGAACCAGCAGGCGATCCCGGCAGTCGAATATCTCGCAGGTCCGGAAGGCGGCAATGTGAAGCGCTGGGTGCTGGAAGGCACCGACTACGTCTATCCGCGCACCACCAACAAGATCCTCGAAGCTTACCTCAAGGATGTGCTCAAGGTGGCCCCCGAGGACATCATGATCAACTACACGCCGTTCGGCTTCTCCGATTGGCAGACCGAAGTCTCCAAGATCAAGGCGTTCGGCTCAGCGGGCAAAAAGACGGCAGTGGTCTCCACCATCAACGGCGATGCCAACGTGCCGTTCTACAAAGAGCTCGGCAACCAGGGCATCAAGGCGACCGATATCCCGGTGGTGGCGTTCTCGGTCGGCGAAGAAGAGCTCGCCGGCCTCGACACCAAGCCGCTGGTCGGCCATCTCGCCGCCTGGAACTACTTCGAGTCGATCAAGACTCCGGCGAACGAAGCTTTCATCAAAGAATGGCACGCGTTCATCAAGAACCCGAAGCGGACCACCAACGACCCGATGGAAGCCCACTACATCGGCTTCAACATGTGGGTGAAGGCGGTCGAAAAGGTGAAGTCGACCGATCCTGACAAAGTGATCGCAGCACTTCCCGGAACGCAAGCTCCGAACCTCACTGGCGGCATCTCGACACTGCTGCCGAACCATCACATCACCAAGCCGGTGTATATCGGCGAGATTCGAGCCGACGGTCAGTTTGACGTGGTGTGGAAAACTAAAGGTCTTGTGCCCGGTGACGCCTGGTCTGACTATCTGCCCGGTTCGAAGGACCTTGAAGCCGACTGGGTGAAGCTCAAGTGCGGCAATTATAATAAGGTGACCAAGAAGTGCGGCGGCGTCTAGTAACGACGAAGCCGTGAATGTGACCTGGCGGGAAGGCAGCGTATCGCCTTCCCGCACAATTAAGGCCGGGACCATTGCGATGCGTTTTTGCCGAGCTTGCCTCGTCGCTTTGCTATTGGCCTTGAGCTGCACGTTGGGCGGCCTGACCGCGCGCGCAGCAAACCTTGACGAAGCGCTCGCGCATTTCACCGCCGACGATTTCAGCGAGACCAGCACCGGCATCAACGATGTCGCCGCGAGCGGCGACCCGCGCGCCCTGACCATCATCCGCGCGCTGCAGGACGGCAAGCTGATGTACAGCGCCGAAAACAAGGCCGTGTACATCAAGGACGATTCCGGCAAGCTCGCCGATGCCGCCACCGGAAAACCGATCTCCGGCGAGGCGCCGGCCGATAGCGACACGGTGCGCCTCAACAACCGCCTGCGCGGCGCCATCGAGGCAGCGCTCGGTGGGCTTACGTTGCTCGCCGACAGTGCGAGCGCGCGCTACGAGGCCGCGCAGTCCGTGTTCAAATCGCGCCGGGTTAGCGCCCTGCCGACTCTGGAAGCCGCTCTGGCCAAGGAGCAAGACCCCGGAGTGAAGCGCGTCATGACGGAAGCGCGCGCCGCCATCATTCTTTCCGGCAACAAAGCCAGCGACGAAGAAAAACTCGCTGCCGTCGACGTCATTCGTCAACGCGCCGATCAGGATGCACTGGGTCTGCTCTCGAGCCTGCCGGCGGACACATCCGCCCCAGTCGCGAAAAGCGCAGCCGCAGCGGCCGCGGCGATCAAAAATCGCCTGACACTTTGGGAGGCGGTTCAGAACGCCTGGTACGGCATTTCTCTCGGTTCGGTCCTGCTGCTCGCCGCCATCGGTCTTGCGATCACCTTCGGCGTCATGGGCGTCATCAACATGGCGCACGGCGAGATGGTCATGCTGGGCGCTTACGTCACGTTTGTCGTCCAGGAGGTGATACGCGACAACAACCCGGCGTTATTCGACTACTCGCTGGCGATTGCCATTCCGCTTTCCTTCATCGTCGCCGGCGCGGTCGGTATCGTGATCGAGCGCACCATCATCCGCTTCCTTTATGGCCGCCCGCTGGAAACGTTGCTGGCGACGTGGGGACTGTCATTGATTCTCCAACAGGCAGTACGTTCGGGATTCGGTCCTAACAATCGCGACGTCGGCAATCCGTCGTGGATGAGCGGCGCGTTCGATCTCGGCGGCATTACCATCACCTATATCCGCCTCTGGATCATCTGCTTTGCTCTGGCGGTGTTCGTCGCGCTGCTGGCGCTGCTTCGCTTCTCGCGCTTCGGCCTCGAAATGCGGGCAGTGACGCAAAATCGTCCCATGGCGGCTTCGATGGGCATTCGCACCAGCCGGGTCGACGCGCTGACCTTCGGGCTCGGCTCCGGCATCGCCGGAATGGCGGGCGTGGCGCTGTCGCAGATCGATAACGTCAGCCCCAATCTCGGCCAAGGCTATATTATCGACAGCTTCATGGTCGTGGTGTTTGGCGGTGTCGGCAACTTGTGGGGCACGCTTGTTGGTTCCTTCGTCCTCGGGATCGCCAACAAATTCCTCGAACCTTACGCCGGCGCGGTGCTTGGCAAGATCGCCATACTGGTGCTCATAATCCTGTTCATCCAGAAGCGACCGCGTGGCATGTTCGCGCTAAAGGGCCGGGCCGTCGAGGCATGACGACGCATATCCTCATTCGTTCCATCGATCGCGGCGCGACGATCTTCCTGATCATCGTCGCGCTGATAGCCATCGGCGTACCCATACTCAATCTGGCGGTCCCGGCATCGTCCGCCTTCTATGTCCCGACCTATTTGGTCGCGCTGTTCGGGAAATATACGTGCTACGCGCTGCTGGCGCTGTCGATCGATCTGATCTGGGGATTCTGCGGCATTCTCTCGCTCGGCCACGGCGCCTTCTTCGCGCTCGGCGGCTACGCCATGGGCATGTATCTGATGCGCCAGATCGGCACCCGCGGCGTCTATGCCGATCCCATCCTGCCGGATTTCATGGTGTTCCTGAACTGGAAGGAGCTGCCGATCTACTGGTACGGCTTCCAGTTTTTCCCCTACGCGTTGCTCATGGTCGTGCTGGTGCCCGGCGCGCTCGCCTTCGTCTTCGGCTGGTTTGCGTTTCGCAGCCGCGTCACCGGCGTCTATCTTTCGATCATCACCCAGGCGCTCACGTTCGCCCTGATGCTCGGCTTCTTCCGTAACAATTTCGGCTTCGGCGGCAACAACGGCCTCACCGATTTCAAAGACATTCTCGGCTTCAACGTGCAGGCGGAGACGACCCGCAACGCGCTGTTCTCAATTTCCTGCGTAGCGCTGATCATCGCCTTTCTTCTCTGCCGGGCGATCGTCACGTCCAAGTTCGGCAAGGTACTGATCGCCATTCGCGACGCAGAAGCGCGCACTCGGTTTCTCGGCTACCGCGTCGAGTCCTACAAGCTCTTCGTTTTCACGCTGTCGGCTTGCATGGCCGGCGTCGCCGGCGCGCTTTACGTCCCGCAGGTCGGCATCATCAATCCGAGCGAATTCGCTCCGGCCAATTCCATCGAGGCGGTGATCTGGGTCGCGGTCGGCGGCCGCGGCACGCTCACCGGCGCCGCGCTTGGAGCGGTCTTGGTCAACTACGCCAAGACGTATTTCACCTCGGGCTTTTTGGCACCCTACTGGCTGTTCATGCTCGGCGCGCTGTTCATCGCCGTGACGCTGCTGTTGCCCCGCGGTATCGTTGGCACGCTCTATCACTGGACGGCACTACGCCGCGATCGGGCGTCGGCCGCTGCCGAGGATGGCGTGACCGAACCGCTGCCGGCGGAATGAGGAGTTGGCATGGAAGCGCTGACGTCTGCGCTGCTGTATCTCAACGGTGTCACCGTTTCGTTCGACGGCTTCAGGGCTCTCAATAACCTGTCCTTCGCCATCGAGCCGGGCGAGATGCGTGCCATCATCGGCCCGAACGGCGCCGGCAAGACTACGATGATGGACGTGGTGACCGGCAAGACCCGGCCGGATCTCGGCGATGTGCTGTTCGACGGATCCTACAACCTCACCAAGCTCGACGAAGCCGAAATCGCGGAACTCGGCATCGGCCGCAAGTTTCAGAAGCCGACGGTGTTCGAGAGCCACACCGTCAACGACAACCTCGAACTTGCGCTCAAGGCCGATCGGCGCGCCCGCGCCGCGCTGTGGTGGCAGGAGAGCCCGGCCGAACGGCGCCGCATTGACGAGCTGTTGCAGATCATTCGCCTGACGGCGGTACGCGACCGCTTGGCGGCCAGCCTCTCGCACGGCCAAAGGCAATGGCTCGAAATCGGCATGCTGCTGGCGCAGGAGCCGAAGCTGCTGCTGGTGGATGAGCCGGTCGCCGGCATGACCGATGTGGAGACACAGCAGACCGCCGAGTTGCTCAAGGAGATCAACCGCGACCGCACGGTCGTCGTGGTCGAGCACGACATGGCATTCGTGCGCGAGCTTGGCGTCAAGGTCACGTGCCTGCACGAAGGCTCGGTGCTCGCCGAAGGCACCATCGATCAGGTATCGGCGAACGAGCGGGTGGTCGAAGTATATTTGGGGCGATAGCGAATGCTCGACGTCAACAGCATCGACCTCCACTACGGCGCGGCGCAGGCGCTGCGCACGGTTTCGCTTAAGGCGGAGCCCGGCAAAGTGACCTGCGTGCTGGGCAGAAATGGCGTCGGCAAAACGAGCCTCCTCGACGCACTCGCCGGCCAACATTCGGTCACCCGGGGAACGATTACCTGGGAAGGCGAAAACATCACGGCGCTGCGGCCGCCGGAGCGGGCGCGGCGCGGTATCTCCTATGTGCCGCAAGGCCGCGAGATCTTTCCGCTGCTGACGGTAGAGGAAAACCTGCGCACCGGCTTTGCGCCGCTCAAGCGCGACGAACGCACCATACCGGCCGACGTCTTCACGCTGTTTCCCATCCTCAAGGACATGCTGCGGCGGCGTGGCGGCGACCTTTCCGGCGGCCAGCAGCAGCAGCTTGCCATCGGGCGGGCACTGGTGATGCGGCCGCGGCTCCTGCTGCTCGATGAGCCGACCGAGGGCATTCAGCCTTCGATCATCAAGGACATCGGCCGCGCCATTTCCTACCTTCGCTCGCTCGGCAAAATTGCTATTGTACTGGTCGAACAATATCTCGACTTTGCCCGCGAACTCGGCGACCATTTCGCGGTCATGGAGCGCGGCGCCATTGTCTATTCCTGCGACCGCGACAACCTCGACGAGGGCGCGCTGCTGCGGGCGATGTCGATTTGATTTTGGCTGAATGATTGTCGTTGCGGGGGGAGCAAACGTGTTGGCGAGGACGCCGGCCGCCAGTGAAATTTTCGCCGGCAATCGCGCCAGCGGTCGGGTCGCCTTCGCGGTAGCGGCCGATTCCAGCGAGAGCCGCCGCCGCTGGGTGCATGAAGCCGGTTCTCTGCGGGTCCGCTTTCCAAACGCTGCCAGCAAGTCGGCGCTCGACGCCGTCATCGTCAACACCGCCGGTGGCATGGCGGGTGGCGACCGCTTCGGCATCGATGTCGCGGTCGGCGCCGGCGCGCGCCTGACCGTGACGACGGCGGCCGCGGAAAAAGTCTATCGCTCGCTGGGGCCGTACACCGAGCTCGACCTTAAGCTCGACGTCGGGAGCGGCGGCGCACTGGCGTGGCTGCCGCAGGAAACGATTTTGTTCGATCAGGTGCGGCTGCGGCGCACCATCGAAGTCGACCTCGCACCTGACGCCAATCTCATTCTCGCCGAGGCCGTGGTATTCGGCCGCTCGGCGATGGGCGAAACGGTGCTCCGAGGCCATTTGTTCGACCGCTGGCGGGTGCGCATCGGCGGCGCGCTTGCTTTTGCCGAGACGCTGCGCCTCGATGGCGCGATCGCGCAACTTCTGGCGCGTCGCGCTGTGGCCGGCGAGGCCGTGGCCATTGCCAGCGTAATCAAGTTTCCCGGCGACGAGGCCGGCGCCGCGGCGGTCCGTGACGCCGAGAAGGACTTCGCCGGCGAAGTCGGCGTATCGGCCTGGAACGGCCTGCTTGTGGCCCGCCTGGTCGCGCCCGATGGTGCTGCGCTGCATCGCGATCTCACCCGTGTGTTGACGGCCTTGAATGCAATGCCGCTGCCGCGGCTTTGGTTGAACTAAGGGCGGCTCATGAATCTCACCCCACGCGAGAAGGACAAGCTTTTGATCGCCATGGCGGCGATGGTGGCGCGGCGCCGGCTCGAGCGCGGCGTGAAGCTCAACCACCCTGAAGCCGTCGCGCTGATCTCCGATTTCATCCTCGAAGGCGCGCGCGACGGGCGCACCGTCGCCGAGCTGATGGAGCGAGGCGCCCACGTGGTAACGCGCTCCCAGGTCATGGACGGGATCGCTGCGATGATCCCTGAGATTCAGGTCGAAGCGACGTTTCCGGATGGCACCAAGCTCGTGACGGTGCACGAACCGATACGATAAGGCGCCAACAACGAACGACAGGGAGGAAATCATGGGCAGTCTTTCAATTTTCCATTGGCTCATCGTCATCGTGATGCTGGCTTTGTATTTCATTCCTGTTGTCAAAATCCTGCAAAAGGCAGGCTACAGCGGCTGGTGGTGCCTGATCGCCTTCGTTCCGCTGGTAAACATCATCATGTTTTACGTGTTCGCATTTGCAAACTGGCCGGCCCTGCGCGACGGAAACGCAACGTGAGCGACTTCAGGAGGCTAGGCGAATGATCCCCGGCGAGTATTTCATCAAAGACGGCGAGATCGAGCTCAACAAAGGCCGCAAGGGCTTGATGCTCTCGGTCTCCAACACCGGCGATCGGCCGATTCAGGTCGGCTCGCACTATCATTTCTTCGAGACCAATCCGGCGCTGAAGTTCGACCGCAAAGCGGCCCGCGGCATGCGCCTTGATATTGCGGCCGGAACCGCAGTGCGTTTCGAGCCGGGCCAGACCCGCAACGTGAAACTCGTGGCGCTTGCGGGCACGCGCACGGTCTACGGCTTCCGCCAGGAAGTAATGGGCAAGCTGGAAAAAACGGGAGCGAAAAAGTCGGGAGCAAAAGAATCATGACGAGCAGGCTTGCGCAAGCCCGCCCGTCACGTTCTCAGCGCTGCTACCGCGGCTGGGACCAAGACCACATCAGCGCATCGCGCGACACCGGTAGCGGCTTCGGCACGAGGCCAACCTGACCTTGGCGACCTCTCTCATCTGGCAGAACCAAACGCGAGTGATCTGAAAGTGAGCATACTCCGGATGTCGCACGATGCAACAAAAAGCGTGCAACAAAGCGCTTGTGCAATGCAGTGGGGATAATTTTGGGGATTGTTTTGGACTCGTCATTGCGAGGAGCGACAGCGACGAAGCAATCCAGAGCCAAGCGCAAGCAGCCGGATTGCTTCGCTGAGCTTGTCATCGAGCCGGCCACTTTGGGCCGGACCCGCTGGCTCGCAATGACGAACGCCGGGCGAAATGAAGCAAACAATGGGGACTTGTCATGCCATCGCGTATAAGCCGCGCCGTTTACGCCGACATGTTCGGCCCGACCACGGGCGACCGCGTACGGCTCGCCGACACTGATCTGATTATCGAGGTCGAGAAGGATTTCACCACCTACGGCGAAGAAGTGAAATTCGGCGGCGGCAAGGTGATCCGCGACGGCATGGGGCAAAGCCAGATCACCAACAAACAAGGTGCCGTCGACACCGTCATTACCAACGCGCTCATTCTCGATCATTGGGGCATCGTCAAAGCCGACGTCGGCATCAAGGACGGCAACATTGCCGCCATCGGCAAGGCCGGCAATCCGGACATTCAGCCCGGCGTCACCATCATCATCGGCCCCGGCACCGAAGTGATCGCCGGCGAAGGCAAGATCCTCACCGCCGGCGGCTTCGACACCCACATCCACTTCATCTGCCCGCAGCAGGTCGACGAGGCGCTGATGTCGGGCGTGACTTCGATGCTCGGCGGCGGCACCGGCCCGGCGCACGGCACGTTCGCGACCACTTGCACGCCCGGACCGTGGCACATCGCGCGGATGATTCAGGCGGCCGACGATTTCCCGGTGAATCTCGGGTTTGCAGGTAAAGGCAACGCTTCGCGGCCGGCGGCGCTTGAGGAAATGGTCAAGGCCGGCGCCTGCGCGCTGAAACTGCACGAAGACTGGGGCACGACGCCGGCCGCGATCGATTGCTGCCTCTCGGTCGCCGACGACTACGACATCCAGGTGATGATCCATTCCGACACGCTCAACGAATCCGGCTTCGTCGAGGACACCATCAAGGCGTTCAAGGGCCGCACCATCCACGCCTTCCACACCGAAGGCGCCGGCGGCGGCCACGCGCCTGATATCATCAAAATTGCGGGACTGAAAAACGTGCTGCCGTCCTCGACCAATCCGACCCGGCCTTACACCCGCAACACCATCGACGAACACCTCGACATGCTGATGGTGTGCCACCATCTCGATCCGTCGATCGCCGAGGATCTCGCCTTTGCCGAAAGCCGCATCCGCAAGGAAACCATCGCGGCGGAAGATATTTTGCACGACATCGGCGCGCTCTCGATGATGTCGTCGGATAGCCAAGCGATGGGGCGGCTCGGCGAAGTCATCATCCGCACCTGGCAGACAGCGGATAAGATGAAGAAACAGCGCGGGCCGCTGAAACAGGAAAAGGGCGACAACGACAATGCGCGGGTCAAGCGCTACGTCGCCAAATACACCATCAATCCCGCGATCGCTCACGGCGTCTCGAAACTCATCGGCTCGGTCGAAAAGGGCAAGCTCGCCGATCTCGTTATCTGGTCGCCGGCGTTCTTCGGCGTCAAGCCCGATTGCATCATCAAGGGCGGCTCGATTGTCGCCGCGCAGATGGGCGATCCCAACGCTTCGATCCCGACGCCGCAGCCGGTCCATTACCGGCCGATGTTCGGCGCCTACGGTCGCGCCCGCACCGCGTCTTCGGTGGTGTTCGCCTCGAAGGCGGCGGTGAAAGCCGGGCTCGGCAAAAAACTCGGCATTCAGAAACAACTCGTCGCCGTCCAGAACACGCGCGGCAAAATCTCCAAGAAGAGCATGATCCACAAGGACGCCACGCCGAACATCGAGGTCGATCCGGAAACCTACGAAGTCCGCGCCGACGGCGAACTCCTGACCTGCGCGCCGGCCGAGACG
>JBAUGC010000713.1:0-2636 GCA_049679485.1 Xanthobacteraceae bacterium | reverse complement strand
GCAGCGTCGATCTCAAGCTGTCGCGCCGCGCCGGCGAAATTCGCAGCTTCGGCCTGAACGCCAAGATCGGGCGCGACGCCACCCTGACCGGCGATCTGCGCGGGCGCAGCAGCGGCCGCCAGCTGGTCTATCTGGAAAGCAGCGATGCCGGCGCGTTCTTTCGCTTCACCGATGTCTACACCCGAATGACCGGCGGCCAGGTGGCGGTCGCGATGGAGGCGCCATCGGCCGACAACACCACGCAACAAGGCATGCTCAGCGCGCACAATTTCACCATCCACGACGAGACCCAGCTTGAGCGCGCGGTCTCGACCGGCAGCCAACCCCGCCGCGGCGGCAACGCCATCGATTTCTCCAACATGCGCGTCGATTTCACCCGCATGCCGGGACGGGTGGCGCTGCGCGACGGCGTCGTACGCGGACCGATCCTCGGCGGCACCATCGACGGTGTCGTCGATTACGCCCGCGATGACGTGCACCTGCACGGCACGCTGGTGCCGCTTTACGGACCCAACAATCTGCTCGGCCAGCTGCCGCTGCTCGGCCTTTTCCTCGGCGGTGAAAAGGAAGGGCTGGTCGGCATCACCTACGAAGTGGTAGGCAAGGCCGGCAGTCCGCAGCTGCGCATCAATCCGATCTCGGCGCTCGCGCCGGGACTGCTGCGCAAGGTGTTCGAATTCCCCGCCAACGGTGGCGATCCGAGCACCGACCGGCTTCCCAGCCAGTTTCGCTGAGGCTCACACCGGTTTCAGCAGCACGTGACGTTTCCGGCCGAGCGAAAGCTTGATCACACCCTCGGGCGTGAGGTCTTTTTCGGTCAGCAGCATTTGTTCATCGGCGACCACTACGTCGTTGACGCACAAGCCACCGTTTCTTATCAGACGACGCGCTTCGCCTTTCGACATTACCAAGTGTAGCAGGACGTACGCCTCCAACACGCTAAGTCCGTTCTCAAGATTGGTGCGCGCCACTTCTGTTGTTGGTAGAGATTCGGCCAGTTTGCCTTCTTCAAAGGTCGTCCGCGCGGTGGCTGCCGCTTCGTCCGCCGCCGTACGGCCGTGCACCAGCGTGGTCGCCTCGGTGGCGAGAATTTTCTTCGCCTCGTTGACTTCTGCGCCCTTGAGTGCCGCGAGACGTTCGATCTCGTCGAGTGGCAGCACCGTGAACAACTTGAGGAACCGTCCGACATCGGCATCCTCGCTGTTGCGCCAGAATTGCCAATACTCGTAGGGGCTCACCAAATCGGCGTTGAGCCACACCGTGCCAGCCGCCGTCTTGCCCATTTTGGCGCCCGACGACGTAGTGATCAGTGGCGACGTCAATGCAAAAAGCTGCGCTCTTTCCAAGCGACGGCCAAGATCGATGCCGTTGACGATGTTGCCCCACTGGTCCGAGCCGCCCATTTGCAGCACGCAGCCGTACCGCCGGTACAGCTCCAAGAAATCGTACGCCTGCAGGATCATGTAATTGAATTCCAGGAACGACAATTCCTGCTGGCGATCGAGCCGCAGCTTTACGGAGTCGAAAGCGAGCATCCGGTTGATGGAGAAATGGCGGCCGACGTCGCGCAGGAACTTTACGTAGGTAAGCCGATTTAACCATTTTGCATTATCCGCCATAACAGCGTCTTTGGGCCCACCCCCGAAGGTGAGAAACTTTGAAAAGATTTGGCGAATCCCCTCCATGTTTTTCTTGATCATTCGATCGGTCAGGAGCTTACGGCTCTCGTCCTTTCCCGACGGATCGCCGACGCGCGTGGTGCCGCCGCCCATCAGCGCAATCGGCCGGTGGCCGGTCTGCTGCAGCCAGTACAGCAGCATGATCGGCAGCAGCGAGCCGACATGCAGCGAAGCCGCGGTGCAATCGAAACCGATATAGGCGGTAATGGTTGACGAGCGCGCGAGCGCGTCCAGCGCCTCGGGTTCCGAGACCTGGTGGATGAAGCCCCGGCTGGCGAGGACGTTGAGAAAATCGGACTTGTAAGTGCTCATCGCGTTCGGGTCATGATTGGAGCACGATCTGGTCGGAAAACCGGCGGCACTTTTCCGGATCGCGCTTTCGCTGCTGCTGCCGCGGCGGCGGCGCTGGTGTAACAGGTCCAGCGACTGATTCAACCAAAGATACCGCAAATGGCGTGGCCATCCTCCTCGCAACCGTCGCCCCCATCATTGCCGGCTCTCGCGATCGGGCTGATGAGCGGCACCTCGCAGGACGGCGTCGACGTCGCCATGATCGAGACCGACGGTGAAGTCGTTACCCGGTTCGGCCCGACCGCATACCGCACCTATTCGAAATCCGAGCGCGCGCTGCTGCGTAGCGCCATGGCGGCGGCAGTCAATCTCACCGAACGCACGGCGCGGCCCGGCGCCCTTGCCGAGGCGGAAGCGATGGTAAACGCGGCGCACGCCGAGGCGGTCGAAACATATCTGGCGGCGAACGGCATCGCGCCGGGCGATGTGACTGTGATCGGCTTTCACGGCCAAACAGTACTGCACCGGCCGGAGCAGCGTTTGACCATCCAGCTCGGCAACGGACGCGTGCTCGCGGGCCGGCTCGGCATTCCCGTGGTCTACGATTTTCGCGCTGCCGACGTGGCCGCGGGCGGGGAGGGCGCTCCGCTGGCGCCGGTGCTGCAC
>JBAUGC010000712.1:0-2160 GCA_049679485.1 Xanthobacteraceae bacterium | reverse complement strand
GGGACAGGCGGGCGCGGGTAACGCCCGCGTAAGAACGTGAGGTCTCTGCTCGCCGGTTGGAGCGACCGTACAGGATCGAACGTCCTGCCGCGTCCCAGGAAGCCTGGCCTGGAGCTGCGCCCAAGGGCCGAAAGCCCTGACGGTAAGAACCGTGGTGGAACGCCGATAGGCGAGCATGCCCCGCCGGGCATGCGCCGCATCGCGAGATGCGGAGGTTGGCTGAACACGTCTGTCGGCGTTCCGCTTCCTTTTTTCCTTGGTCGTCATTGCGCTTTGTAGGGTGGGTAGAGCGAAGCGAAACCCACCGCTCAGCATGGTGGGTTACGCTGCTTCGCAGCTAACCCACCCTACATTTTCGCACAACTCGGGCGCATCGGCGTCGCGGGAACAATGGTGCATGTTCCATGCGAACGCAGGATAGGATCAATGCGGAGAAGGCCATGACGAAAATCTATCTCGCCGGACCGTTGTTCACCCTGGCGGAGAAGAGCTTCAACGTTGAACTCGCGCGATTCCTGGAAAGCGAGGGCTTTGAGGTCTGGCTGCCGCAGGAGCACGAGCCGCGCAGCAACACCGCCAAATCGATCTTTGACATGGACGTGGCGGCGCTCGATTGGGCCGACATGGTCGTCGCCTGCATGGACGGCCCCGATCCCGACAGCGGCACCGCCTGGGAGTGCGGTTACGCCTACGCTAAGGGCAAGCCGATTGTTTGCTTCCGGACCGATTTCCGCATTTCCGGCGACACCAAGGGAGCGCCGTACAATCTGATGCTGACTGAAAGCGCGACGGCGCGGTTTGAAACTCCGTTTCGAACGAAGACTCCGGAATTCCATCAGCGCGCACTTGCGCACATCAACAAAGCTTTGCACCCCAAGCGAGCAAAACGGAAGCGATCTCGTAGCAACCATTAAGCGGCGAGCTGCGCCAATAATCACCCGACATTGACCGGGATCGCGCCGATAAAGTCGCGCTTGCCGATGTCGATGCCGCAATGGCGCAGAATCGCGTAAGCGGCGGTGAGGTGGAAATAGAAGTTCGGCAGCACGAAATGATTGAGGTAATCGCTGCCCTTCATGCGGCCGGTCACGCCGCCGCCGAGCGGAAACGCGATTTCACGATCGGCTGAAGCGTCGATCTGCTTTGCTTCAAGGGTTTTCAGATACGCGACGGTCTTGGCGAGGCGCGCCTTAAGCTGATCGATGGTGGTTTCGTTGTCTTCGTAGCTTGGCGGTTCGACGCCGGCGAGCCGGGCAGCGCCGCGGCGCGCCTGATCGGTGACAACCTGCACCTGCCGGGTGAAGTCGAACATGTCCGGCGCGAGGCGCGTGTGCAGAAGGACGGCGGGATCGATCTTCTTGGCAGCCGCGAACGCGGTTGCTTTGTCGAGTATTGCAGACAGCGCGTTGAGCGCGATTTCAAATACCGGGGTGGAGGCTTGAGCTAGCGATGACGGCACGGAATGCTCCTTGGGGGTTGTGAAATTTGCGGGACGAAGACGTTTTATAAGGATGTGGTTTGACGCGAATGCTTATGAGGAACGCCGGCTGCCAGCCGGGCTTTGCTGGTAGCGCAGTCGATAATCTTCCACGTCGACAATCATCTTGCCGATCGGCCACAGCGCAAGCCCGGCGAGTTTCAGGTGAGCCCACGCGAACGGGATGCCGATAATGGTCACGGCGAAGAAAATCGCGAGGATCAGATGGCCGAGCGCCAGCCACCAGCCGGCGAGGATGAGCCATACGATATTGCCGATGAAGCCGAGCGGCCCGGAGCCGATGTCGCCGGTGCCGAGATACTCGGCGCGCGATACCGCCCGGCGCCCGAATGGCAAGAGCGTATAGGACGCGATATTGAACGCCGCGCGCGCCCAGGGAATGCCGATGATGGAGATCGCCATGATCGCGGCAGCAAACAGCCAGCCGAACGCCATGCACAGGCCGCCGAGGACTATCCATGGGATGTTAAGCAGGAGAGACAAAGGCGACATGGGACACTTTCGATAGAGTCGTTCGCCCGTTTCACAGATTTGCCGGCACGCCGGCGGTGCATGGGTGACTTAAGCATCCGGGATCGTCTCCGCCAGCCCGGGCAAGTCCGATTGCCGGACCGCGAAAAGCCTGTGGTCGGCGGACCGGGAGCGACCGCGCAGTCATCGCA
>JBAUGC010000711.1:0-5048 GCA_049679485.1 Xanthobacteraceae bacterium | reverse complement strand
GACTAGAACCGCGCCCGGCTCTGCCAGCGCTTGCACCCGCGCGGCGATGTTGGCGACGTCGCCATAGATCTCGCCGGCGGCGTCGACGACCGCCGAGCCGGTCTCGAGCCCGATGCGGGCTTGCAATTGCGGCTTGCGGCTGCCGGCGTTCTTGCGGTTGAGGTCCGCGAGTGCGCGTTGGATCGCCAGCGCTGCCCGCGCCGCGCGTTCGGCGTCATTCTCGTGCGCGACCGGGTAGCCGAACAGCGAAAGGAGCCCGTCCCCGAGCTTCTTGGCCACATGGCCGCCCATCTCTGTCACCGCCGCCGAGGCGGCGTCGAGATAGGCGCCGACCAGGTCGCGCCATTCCTCGGCATCGAGCTGCGCAGAAATGCCGGTCGAACCGACGAGATCGCAGAACATCACGGTGAGATAGCGGCGCTCACCAGTGCTTTCCGCGACTGCACTCGGTTTCGAAGGTGGCGCGTTAGGCGGGATCGGATTCGCCGGAGCAGAGGCAAGTGAAGACGCCGTTACAGCTACTGCAGGCGTTGCCGCCTCAGGTCCACTATTCAACGCGGCGATCGAACGCAGCATTTTGCGGCGATCACCGAGAACGACCCCTATTTTCTCTAAGTCTTGATCTGTAAGGTCAGGAAGGACCGAAAAATCGATGCGGTTATCAGCGAAGCGCTGTGCGTACTCGGACATGCCGAGCAGATTGAGCCAGTCCGAAACCTGCTGCATCGGCGGCGCCCCGTGCTGCTTTGTTCATAAACGCAGAAGGCTAAAGCTTATCAATTCTGACCTGGAGGTTGTAGCCGCCTTGCGTCCGTCCGGTCCAACTGCGACGTCGCATGACGTTTGCGCGATGTTCGCTTTCCCTCGAATCGCTACCGATTGCTGCGTTACGGCAACCGACGAAACGGGCCATTTTCGGAATTATGCGCGGCAAAAGAACTGTTTGGAGGAGTGCTCGTTCAGGCCGGCGCGCTGCTGATCAACCACATCGCGCCGCGCAGGCGAACACTCACACCGTCCGCATAGGGCGCTAGCGCCTCGCGGAGAGAGGCGATGGCGGCCGAGATGACCTGTGCCGGCTGGTTGCGCAGCCAACTGTTCACGGCTCCGATTTCGGTTGACTGAACGACAGCCTCCTCCAGCCCACAGCCGGCGGCGATATCGAGGTCCATGTCGAGTTTCTCGAAGCGCGGCGGCGCCCAGCCGGCCGCGGTGAGAACCTCAGTGACGTGCTCGGGATCGGCGAAGGCGAACATTCCGGGTGCGTTCGGGACCGGCTTCGGCCGCGGTGGCAGGTGTTGAGCGACGGCAGTCATCGGCACCTCCATCCACGGGTTTTCGGCGAGCGTACGCCAGCAAACGATCGCCATGCGGGCATCTAGAGTGGCGGCGCGGCGCATATTGGCGAAGGCTGCCACCCTGTCGCCGAAGAACATCGTGCCGAAGGCCGAAGTCAGCAAATCGTATTCATCCAGCGCGGCGGTGGCAGGATCGACCTGCCGCCAATCGACATTGGCGAGGCCGGCGGCACTGGCGCGCCTCTCACCCTCAACCAGCATCGGCCCGGAAATGTCGAATCCCACCACGCGGCCGGACGGACCGACGGCGCGCGCAAACTCTAGCGTGGGCGCGCCGCAGCCGCAGCCGATATCCACCACCCGCTCGCCGGCGTGTGGTGCAGCAAAGCCGAGCAAGGCATCCGTCACCGGTGTGAGCGTGATGTCGGTGTGCTCCTGCCGAGCCACCCAGGTGTGGCCGCCCTTGCCGTTCCAGAAGGCGAGCATGTCGGCGTTAATCTCTTCGGGGGCGGCCATGCGTGTCCTCCTGGTGAGCGGGTGTGCACGTTGCAGCTGTGCCGAGCGGGCGGCAAGCGGCGCCGCATCGATGTTATTTCGACAGGCATTCCCCGTATAACCCACCGATCTGATGCCGAGGCCCGATGTCCGTTCCGGGTCGATGCTGTCGAAAAAGTCTGTTTGTGCGACCAAAGAAAGTTTTACAGAGGCGCTGGTGCGCTCATCCGAAATTTACGTGGGGGCCTCACATGATCAATCGGATTTCCAACCGGTAGCCTTCGTAAGCTCTTTACGAGGCGTTCGACTGCCAAATATCGGTTTCGACGGGCGCGCCGCGATTTTTTCTGGCAGCTCATTTTTTACTTTTTCGACAGCATCGGTCAAAAGCTGACGTGGCGCGCTCGAATAATTAGGTCTGCTTTGCCCCCACAAGGCGACATTACTCGGTCCGCGAATCGGGCATTAAGTGCTTGGCCTTCAAGAGCCCATCGACGTGTGCGCCCCACCGGTCCAGCGCTTCTTTGCGCTCGGCCAGGAAGTCATGACGCTGATAGACGGCGGCAACGCCTGAGATCGTTCCCGATTGGTGGTTTAGGATCTTGTCTGCCACGTGGGGCGGCACGCCTAGACGGGCCATGCCCGAGACAATTGTTCGCCGCAGGTCGTGCAGCCGCCATCCACTCACCCCGGACAGCTCATCAAGCTTTTCTTTTGCCTTCCTAAAAGCTTGAAAGTTCTTCCCGCGGGATGTTGCGAACACGAACTCGTCCTCCGGACGCGCTGCGACGACTTTCCAAGCCGGCTCGGATAAATGGACGATGTGTGCCCGCTTGTTCTTGGTGCGCGAGCTGGGAATTGACCAGGTCCGTGATTTCTCGTCGAGTTCGCTCCATTTAAGCTTAGCTACCTCCTCGCGGCGCTGCCCGGTCAATGCCAGGAATTCAACGATCGCCCCGTAGGCCCCCGGGATCTTTCGTGCCGCTAGGATAATTGAGGCGAGCTCCTGGTCATCGAGCACGCGGTCGCGGCTGACTTCCCGGTAACTCGAAGCAATTCCTTCCGCGGGCGAGAAATCGAGCACCGCGCGCCCGACGCACCAACGAAAGAAGGTCTTCAATGTTTTTAAGAGCCTATGACCGGCATGGGCGTTCCGCTGAGCGATTTGACTAACGAGGTCGCTAACGTCTCGCTTTTTGATTTCGTGAATGCTCTTTGTCCCCCAATGCGGGATGACATCGCGGCGGAGCAGGTTTGAAATTCGCGTGCTGGTCCCGATCTGGGAGACATGGTCCTGAATGAAGGTCTCAACCAAGTCATCGACCCGATCAACCACTAGCCGGCGTCGGGTCTGCCTCTTTTCCTCAGCCGGATCCCGTCCATCAAGTCGAGCTGCAAAGATTTTCTGGGCTTGCCCCCGCGCCATCGGCAGTGTGATGCGGCCATAGGGACCAATGGTGTATTTGCGCAGTCGCGAGCCAGCACCGGCAAGCCGGTACATCACCAAAAATACCTTCCGTCCCTTTGGCGTCACCTTTACGCCAAAGCCCGGAAGGCCTACGTCCCAATAAACGGTATCCTTCAATGGGACCGGCAGGAAATCGATTGCTGACTTCGTCAGACGTAGACGCGGGATGGAGCCCTCCCCGAAACGGCGTTACCTTGCATCCAGATAGGTAGCACCGAGCGGGAAACAACGGCACTGTTAGGACATCGCTGTCCACTTAATCCCCTGCAATAAAGCACTAAAATCAATCGCGAGCCATGCCGGGGAACGCCGAGGAACCTAAGCCCTGGGTCTGCCCGGGTGCGGAGTGTATCGTTCCGCCCGCGGGCACCGCACTCGCTCCACCTCTCGGAATACCTTCGCGACAGGCGTCCTCGATCGAGCGAGATTCTTTGAGCCTATATCGAAAAAAGGGACCAATGTCAATGAAAAAGAGACGATGGGCCTACACAGCCGACATCAGCGGCACTGCCTTAGATGCCTACATTTATTTCCACTGGACGAGAGCGAAGGCTACACGTCACTAATCGGAATGGGCCGAGAAAGGTTCTAACGGCGGGGCCGATTGCCCTAAGTCAGCCCGCATAGCGCGAAGAAGCTTATGAAATGCAACATTGCGCTTTTCCATTTGGGCGTCGTTCGTGTCGACCATCTCCTGCGCAGCCGCCATTACCTCGGTTGATCCGAATAGCGCACATCGCGTTTGCCAAAGAGCATAAGCCTTCGAGTTCTCGTCGGAAGGCTGTACCGCCGCATTATGGAGCGCATCAAGCAAACCCAAATAGGCTGTCCGCTTTTCCTGATACAATCGATCATTGACGCTCGCGCGTCTCATCATGAAGTGATTTGCGATCGAGGTAAGCAACGAGCCAATTCCGAGGCCAGCGATGAGGGGCAAAATGAATTCCATGCTCGCGCCCAAGATTGGTTAAGGTGATCTGAACACCGCACCGTATCATTATTATCATTCCACTTGGGCGGCTTGCCTCGGGAGATCTTTACCGCTCGACTGTCGCCGGGCCGGAGCTGCGTGGGATGGATGGAGCGACCCGCCTACGCTCGCTCCGCGAGCTTCGGTGGGTTCGAGTTCGCCGAAGCGCGGAGCGCGAAGGCGGAAGCGATACCCATCAACTCTCGTCTGCACCGACGGTGGGTTTCGCTGCGCTCTACCCACCCTACAAAACGAGCCCGCTCAATCCAATTGCGACACCACGGCAAGGCGTTTGATCTCGCCGCTCTGGTAGGCGCGCAGGAATGCTTCGTAGTTGCGGAACGACACACAGCCGTTCGACTGGCCGTTCGAGCCGAGCATGTAGGTGTGGGCGAGGAGCCCGGTGCGGCCGAAGACCTTGGATTCGTCGAGCGGAATGAGCCGGAGCGCCCGCACGCCGTGGAACAGGCTTTCGCGCGGTTGCAGGTCGTAGAGCGCGACCGGCGTGGCGCCGCGCATTTTTATTTCCGTATGCCGCGGATCGTCCAGCCACGGGCCAAAGCCGGAATGCGCTTCGAGCCGCTTGCCATCCGGCAGGTAAACCGTGCGCGCGGAGATATCGTAGACGGCGGTGTAGCGGTCGTAGCCACCCGAGGCGCCCTGCCCCACGCCCGGTCCGTCGTCCTCCGGCGCCGCATAGGCCAGCGCCAGCGGTGAGCGCCTGCCGAACAGACGTCGGAACAGCGACGGCTTCTCAGCCGGCGCGGCGGCGAAATCCGAGCCAGCATGGGCAACATCAAGATGCGCAACGTCGAGC